>NZ_JBEXUI010000027.1:0-123609 GCF_040614395.1 Nocardia sp. NPDC005998
GGTAGCTACCGCACAGGGCCGAGTCGCGGTTCGGATCAGGCCACGGCGACCAAGCGGGCCGCATTGGCCGACTCGTCGTCGGCGGCCTTATTGGCCGCCAGCTCGGCCTCGACCCGCTCGCGATAGCGGGTCACTTCGCGGTCGGTGGTCGCGGCATCCCAACCGAGTCGGGCGCCGATGAGGTAGGCCACCGCGGGCGCGGCGGTCAGACCGCGGTCCGCGGCTTCGATGGAGATGCGGGTGCGGCGGGTCAGCACATCATCGAGATGCAGTGCGCCCTCGTGCGTTACCGCGTAGACGACCTCGGCACCAAGGTACTCGTCGGCACCCGGGAGCGGTTCGGCCAACTCCGGTTCGGCGGTGATCAGATCGAAAAGTTCGGACACGCCCGAACCGTAGCGGCCGAGCAGATGTTCGACGGTCGCGACGGGCAGGCCCGCGCGCTGCGCGACACTGTGCACATCGGCGGCCAGTTCCTGATAGCCGACCGCGCCGAGCAGCGGCAGATGTTCGGTCACCGACGGGGCGGCGGCGCGGCCGAGGCCCTTGACGGCGGCATCGACCACATCGGCAGCCATCACCCGGTAGGTGGTGTACTTGCCGCCCGCGATCACGAACAGACCCGGAACCGGTTCCGCGACAGCGTGTTCGCGCGACAGCGATGCGGTATCGCTGGACGCACCCGACAGCAGCGGCCGCAGGCCCGCGTAGGTGCCGACAATATCGTTGCGGGTCAACGGCTCTCGCAGCACCGCGTTCATATGGTCGAGGATGTACTGCACATCGGCGTCGCTGGCGACGGGATGGTTCTTGTCCAGCGTCCAGTCGGTGTCGGTGGTGCCGATGATCCAGTGCCGAGCCCACGGGATCACGAACAGCACACTCTTCTCGGTGCGCATGATCAGACCGGTATCCAGGTCGAGCCGTTCGCGCGGGACCAGAATGTGCACGCCCTTGGACATGCGCACGTGGAACGGGAATTTCACGCCGGTCATCTCGTTCATCTCATCGGTCCAGACACCGGTCGCGCTGATCACCCGGCGGGCGCGCACGGTGTATTCGCGACCGGTCTCCAGATCGGTGACGTGCGCGCCGATGACGCGCTCGCCGTCACGCAGCAGTCCGGTGACCTTGGTGCGGGTGAGTACCGTCGCACCGTGCTGTGCTGCGGTGCGCGCGATGGTCATGGTGTGGCGGGCGTCGTCGACCTGCGCGTCGAAGTAGCGGATCGCGCCGATCATCGCGTCGTCACGCAGCGCTGGCGCCAATTCCATTGCACGCGTATGTGATAGGTGCCGGTGCATGGGCAGCGCCCTGGCTCCGCCGATGGTGTCGTACAGTGCGACGCCAGCGCCGATGTAGGCGCGCTCCCATACCCGGTGCTGCAGCGGCAGCAGGAACGACACCGGTCGCACCAGATGCGGTGCGAGCCGGTGCAGCAGCAGGCCGCGTTCCTTCAATGCCTCACGCACCAGCCAGAAGTCGAGCTGTTCCAGGTAGCGCAAGCCGCCGTGGATGAGCTTGCTGGAACGGCTCGATGTGCCCGCGGCGAAGTCCCTGGCCTCGACCATGGTGACGGTCAGGCCGCGCGCTGCCGCGTCGAGGGCGGCACCGGCGCCGACCACGCCGCCACCGATGACCAGTACGTCGATTTCATTGTCGCCCAATGTTTTCAGCGCATCGGCGCGGTAGTTCGGGTCCAAACGTGCGGACACGGTATGTCTCCTTGCTTCGGTGCTACTCAGTCTTCGGGTTCGGGCCGAGCTGGTTTTCGAGGGTCATTCGTCCACGTCGATCCAGTCGAGGGTGCGCGCGACGGCCTTTTTCCAACGGGCATAACCGTGTTCGCGCTGCTGTTCGGTCCAGGTCGGGGTCCAGCGCTTGTCCTCGTGCCAGTTCTGCACGAGTTCATCGGTGTCGCTCCAGAATCCGACCGCCAGCCCCGCCGCGTAGGCGGCGCCGAGTGCGGTGGTCTCGGCGACCACCGGTCGCGAGACGGGCACATCGAGGAAGTCGGCCTGCAACTGCATGCACAGCTCGTTGGCGGTGACGCCGCCGTCCACGCGCAGGGTGTCCAGGCGCACACCGGAATCGGCCTCCATGGCCTCGACGACATCGCGGGTCTGATAGCAGATCGATTCCAGCGTGGCCCGCGCGAGATGGGCATTGGTGCTATAGCGGGACAGGCCGACGATGACGCCGCGGGCATCCGAACGCCAATACGGTGCGAACAGTCCGGAGAACGCGGGTACGAAGTACACCCCACCGTTGTCCTCGGCCTGCCTGGCCAGCGATTCGCTCTGTGCCGCACCAGAAATGACGCCGAGCTGATCGCGCAGCCACTGCACGGCCGAACCGGTGACCGCGATCGAACCCTCCAGCGCGTACACCGGCTTGTCGTCGCCGAACTGGTAGGCGACGGTGGTGAGTAGGCCGTGCTGCGAGCGCACGATTTCGGTTCCGGTATTGAGCAGCAGGAAGTTTCCGGTGCCGTAGGTGTTCTTGGCCTCACCCGGACGGAAGCACACCTGACCGACGGTGGCGGCCTGCTGATCGCCGAGCACACCGGCCAGCGGCACCTCGCCGCCGAACGGGCCGTCGGCCCTGGTCTTGCCGAACAGTTCCGGATTCGACGAGGGGGCGATGGTCGGCAGCATTGCGCGCGGAATCCCGAACAGCGATAGCAGTTCGTCGTCCCAGTCGCAGGTTTCCAGATCCATCAGCATGGTGCGACTGGCATTGGTCGGATCGGTGACATGCACCCCGCCGTCGATGCCGCCGGTGAGATTCCACAGCAGCCAGGTGTCGGTGGTGCCGAAGATCGCCTCGCCCCGCTCGGCATCGGCGGCGACGCCGGGAACGTTGTCCAGGATCCAGCGCAGTTTGCCACCGGAGAAATAGGTGGCGGGCGGCAAACCGGCCTTGCGGCGGATGACCTCGCCATGACCCGCGCGTTCCAGGTCGGCGGCGATCTTATCGGTCCTGGTGTCCTGCCAGACGATGGCGTTGCAGTATGGGCGCCCGGTCCGGCGATTCCATACCACCGTGGTTTCGCGCTGGTTGGTGACACCGACCGCGGCCAGATCGCTCGCGACGAGATCGGCCTTGTTGAGCGTGGAGGTGATAACCGAGCGGGTGCGCTCCCAGATCTCGGTCGGATTGTGCTCGACCCAACCCGCGCGCGGCAGAATCTGCTCATGCTCGAGCTGGTGCCGGGCGATCTCGTTGCCGCCATGGTCGAACACCATGAACCGCGTGCTTGTTGTGCCCTGATCGATGGCGCCGACGTACTGGCTCATCGCTGTCCTTTCGAAAAACGCATGGGAAGAAGATTTAGAACAGGAATTGCGCGGCGAGTCCGGCGAGCGCGCCGCCAGCCAGCGGGCCGAGTACCGGCACCCAGGCATAGGACCAGTCGGAGTTGCTGCGACGGGATTCCGTGGGGTGTTCGGGCAGAGGTTCGGCATATCCCGCACCCGCCGCGACCGGGATTCGCGCGGGCGCGGACTTGCCGATCGGCAGCAGCGCGTGCGCGATGCGTGGCCCGAGGTCACGGGCCGGGTTGATGGCGTAACCGGTCGGGCCGCCGAGCGAGGCGCCGATGCCGACGACCAGCAGTGCCGCGGCGACCGGACCCAATCCGGTCGGAGTGTGGCCGAACGCCATGATCACCAGAACCAGGACGAATGTGCCGATCACCTCGGTGGCGAAGTTCCACCGCAGGGCACGGATCGCGGGCCCGGTGGCGAAGACCGCCAGCTTCTTGTCCGCATCGGTCTCGGCGTCGAAGTGCCGCTTATAGGCCAGATAGGCCAGATTCGCGCCGAGGAAGGCGCCGACCATTTGCCCGCCGAGATAGGCGATGGTGTTGACGACCGAAATATCGACACCGGGCGCGTACTCGTCCGCACCACTGAAGAGAATGCCGATGGTGACCGCGGGATTGAGGTGACCGCCCGATTTGTAGGCGACGTACACCCCGGCCATGACGCCGAGACCCCATCCCATATTGATCAGCAGCCAGCCGCCGTCGTATCCCTTGGATTTGGTCAGCAACACATTCGCGACCACGCCGACACCGAGTAGCAGCAGGATCCCTGTGCCGAGTGCCTCGCTGACGAATACCGAGCCGAAGTTCACCGTTGAGCCTCCGTCTGAAAATGCCAGCCGCGGTTGCGACTGCTGGCGCAGAGGTTACGACCGCGTTGCGATACCGGACATAGCTCGCGTTCGACAATGCCGAACGGTTGTGGTGGCCGTCGCACTGCGCCGCCACTACTGTCCAGCGACCGTGGAGGTCACCATGACGCAGGTCACACCTCATAGCGCGGGTGTTGCTCGGAGGTCCCTACGCATTCGACATTGTCGAACTCGCAGGTTCCGGATAGGTTTCGGCGTATGCCCGGTCCGATCCAATCGATCGAACGAGCGGCGGCCGTCCTACAGCTGCTCGCTCGGGGTTCCGGCCGCCTCGGGGTCGGTGAGATCGCGGGTGCGCTCGATCTGGCCAAGCCGACCGCGCACGGCATTCTGCGTACGCTGCAGGGTGTCGGATTCGTCGAACAGGATCGGGCCAGCGGCAAATACCAGCTCGGTGCGGCCGTCTTGCATCTCGGGACCAGCTATCTCGACAACAACGAGCTGCGCTCGCGGGCGATCAACTGGGCCGATGCCTTGGCCGCGCGCACGGGTGAGTCGGTGCGAATCGGAGCGGCTGCGGAAGGAGATGTGGTGGTCGTGCACCATGTCTTCCGCCCGGACAATACCGAGCAGGCGCTCGAGGTCGGGGAACTGCTGCCGATGCACGCGACCGCGCTCGGCAAGGTGCTGCTCGCTTATGACGCCGAGGTGGCCGCCGCCGTCCGCGCCGGTGAGTTGGCGCGGCTCACCCGGCGCACGATCGTCGACCGGGCGGCGCTCAACCGGGCGCTCGCGGCGGTTCGGCAGGCCGGATGGGCTGGAGAGACCGAGGAGTTCCGGTCCGGCGTCGCCGCTATCGCGGCGCCGATCCGCGCGCACGGCGGACTGGTGGTCGGCGCAATCGGGATCAGCGGGCGGGTCGACCGGCTCTGTGATTCGCAGCTGCGGCATCGGCCGACGCTGGTCGGCCTGGTGCGTGATGCCGCGTACGCGGTATCGCGGGATCTTGGTGCCGCGCACTGAGTTCGCTGAACTCGATTCGAATCACGTTCCACCGAACCGAATTTTCATCCGATAGGAAGCAGGCGATGTCGCAACGCTATGTGCTGGCGATCGACCAGGGCACCACCTCGACCAGGTGCATCCTGTTCGATCAGCGTGCCCGCCTGGCCGGTGTCGCCCAGCGCGAACACCAGCAGTACTACCCGCGTCCGGGCTGGGTCGAACAGGACGCGATGGAGATCTGGCGCAATGTCGAGCGGCTCGTCCCGCAGGCATTGCGGGATTCGGGTATTGCCGCCGAACAGGTTGTGGCCCTCGGCATCGCCAATCAGCGCGAAACCACGGTGGTCTGGGATCGGCGCACCGGCGTGCCGATCGGGCGAGCGATCGTCTGGCAGGATGTGCGCAGCGATGACCTGGTGCGCGAATTCGACAGTAGGCCGGGTGCGGAACGGATCCGCGAATTGTGCGGTCTGCCGCTTGCGGGCTATTTCGCCGCGCCGCGCCTGCGTTGGCTGCTGGATGCCATTCCGGGACTGCGGGATCGGGCCGAGCGCGGCGACGTGCTGTTCGGCACCATGGAGACGTGGCTGATCTGGAATCTGACCGGCGGCGCGGATGGCGGTGTGCATCGCACCGATGTCACCAATGCCAGCCGAACATTGCTGATGAATCTCACCACGCTCGCCTGGGATCGGGAACTACTGGAATTCTTCGGAATTCCCGCCGCAATGCTGCCGACCATTCAGCCCTCGACCGCGTCCTACGGGACGACCAGTCGCGTGGTGCCCGGCATCCGGATCGCCGCCGCACTCGGTGACCAGCACGCCGCGCTGTTCGGCCAAACCTGTTTCGCCCGTGGGGAAACCAAATGCACCTACGGGACCGGGGGCTTTCTGATGATGAATACCGGGCGAGAACTGGTGCAGTCGTCACACGGTCTACTCACCACGATCGGGTATCAGATCGAGTCCGAACCGGTGTACGCGCTGGAGGGGCCGATCGCGGTCGCCGGATCGCTGGTGCAGTGGGTCCGCGACAATATCGGCCTGGTCTCGAGTGCGCCCGAAATCGAAACCCTTGCTCGCACAGTCGAAGACAATGGCGGCTGCTATATCGTGCCCGCCTTCTCCGGTCTGTACGCGCCGCATTGGCGCAGCGATGCGCGGGGTCTGGTCATCGGCCTGACCTCCTATATCAACAAGGGCCACCTCGCCCGTGCGGTACTGGAGGCCACCGCCTGGCAGACCCGCGAAGTCGTCGACGCCATGAACGCCGACTCCGGTCTGCATGCCCGCACCTTGCGCGTCGACGGTGGCATGACCTCCGACAACCTGCTCATGCAGATAGTCGCCGACGTCCTCGACATTCCCGTCATGCGCCCCTTCGTCGCCGAAACCGTCTCCCTCGGAGCCGCTTACGCCGCTGGTCTCGCCGTCGGCTACTGGCCGGACCTGGAAGGTCTGCGCAGCAATTGGCGCCTGGCGGGCCAATGGGTCCCCCGAATGGACCCGATCCACCGCGCCGATGAATACGACAACTGGAAACGCGCAGTAGCCCTCACCTTCGGCTGGGCGCGGTCGAAACGGCAATAGGTACCCCGACCGGCGCCCCTGACGTGTCGCGTGCACCGTCGAGGTCGCTCGCATCGATGTCCGTCGCTTCCGCGACGCCCGTGTCGCGGATCAACAAGCCCGCGAACACCTTGTCGGCGGATCGGTCACCGAATCCGGCACTCTCATCGTGGTCGCCGATATCGACCTGCCCCAGCGGTTCGTCGCATTGGGCGGCACTTGGAACGCGGCCAGCTTCCAATACGGTGACCGCGAGTTCGTCGGTTAGCCCGGCCGGCGCGCCCCGATGCAGTCGGCGCAAACCTGAATCGCGCTTTAGACTTCGGCGGTGCGAACTTCGTTGCGACCGGCCGTCCTAGGTCTGATCAGTGCGATGCTCGTGATGGCCGTCGGGTCGACCCCGGCGGCCATCGCGCAAGCGGTCGACCCGGCGGTCTGCGGCACGCCGCTCTCGCCGAATGAGCTGGACACCATCGCCCGGCTCTCCGACACCGGCACGCTGGCCGGAGATGCGTTGCAGCGGTTGACGATCGCGGTGGCGCGCCATCATGAGATCACCGACATCCTGGTCGCGCATCGGGATCGGCGCGGGCTGTTCCCACTCGGACTCGACGGTGTCGAACAGTTGGCGGTAATGCCCTTGCAGCGGGATCCCGCCGCATTTCAGGACCGGGAGTACGCGCATGCGATCAGCCTCGAGCTACTGGGGCGATTCCTGAAGAACCTGCATGCGGCCGTTACCGGCGCGCCCGTCGAGCCACACTGGGCGCGGTATTTCGAGCTGGCCCGGCGGTGTGAGGTGTCGCCCGCCCGCGTCGCGATGGCGGGCTACAACGCGCATTTGACCGTGGATCTCGCGTATTCGGTGGCGTCCGTGGGCAGTAGGCCGGACAATGCACCCGACTACTTCAAGATTGTCGATGCCATCGCGTCATCCGGTCGGGTGATCGTCGATCGCACCAAGGAGGTCTACAACGGGGATCTCGGTCCGCTGTGGCGGTTCTATTTCCTCGGCGAGGGGCTGGACCTGCTGCTCGGTGCGGGGGTCGCGACCGGTCCGCTCCTGCGGGCCGCGGATCTCGGATACAACGTGGTGATCTACGGCAATGGGCTGGCGCTGGAGGATCCCGGACTGCACGATGCGACCGTGGCGGAAGTCGGGCTGCTCAGTGCTTCCGTCGATGCCGCACTGGATGTGTTGACGCTGTTCAGAGGTTTGTGAGACACCTAGGCACTACGGGTCTGGTGGCAGGGCAAGGAGTCGCGGTGGGCACATCACTCGTCAAGGGACAGAACGGCCCGCTGGCGGTGTCGAATGTCGTTGTCTCGGTGCAATCGGCAGCAGCGGTCGATGTTTCGGCGCTATTGGTCAACGATGCGGGCCGGGTGCGTACCGACGCCGACTTCGTCTTCTTCAATCAGCCTAATGCGCCCGGTGTCGAGTTGCGGTCGGGAATGCCTGCGGCGCTGGTCGTTTCCACGGCCGAAGTATCCGCGGAAACCGATCGAATTCGGGTGGTCATCACGCTGGATGATGCCACCGCAACTTTCGGAAAATTCGCGCCACCGGTTGCCGCCGTCGCCGACGGATCCGGAAACATCCTGTACGAGTACGTGATCGATGGGCTCGGCACCGAATCGGTCGTCATCGCAGTGGAACTATATCGGCGTAATTCCGACTGGAAGATCCGCGCGGTTGGGCAGGGCTATGCGGGTGGGTTCGCCGCTCTGGTCACCGACCACGGGGTGAGCGTCGACGATGAACCCGCACCGGTGTCCGTTGCGCCGGTAGGATTCCCGGCGCCCGCCGCAACGGCAGCGCCTGCGGCACCTGCCGCCGCCCCCGAAGTCCGCACCGTCCCCGGTGAGGCCGCACTCTCCTTCGAGAAGCGCGCCACCCTCGACCTGCGCAAACGCGAGGTCGCCAATGTCCTGATCACCAAGAACGCCTTCGGGATTCGTGCCCGAGTCGTCCTGGTCATCGATAAAACCCTCAGCATGAGCAGGCAATACAGCAAAGGGGTCGTGCACCGCGTCGTCCAGCGGATGATCCCGGTGGCCACCCAACTCGACGAGGACGGCACCCTGGAGGCCTACCTCTACGCCCTGTCCTTCGCGAAACTGCCTGATATCACCGTCGAACACGGCGATGCATGGGCCCAGACCTTCCTGCACCTCACCGGCATCCACCAGGGCATCGACTACGCCAGAATCGGTGGCCGCAATGACGAACTGCCGATCATGCGCGACATCATCGCCGCATTGCGCCCCGGCGGCACCCCGACCTTGGTGCTGTTCTTCACCGACGGCGGGTTCGCCAAGAAGCGTGAAATCACCGCACTCATGCGCGATGCGTCTCGGCTGCCTGCCTTCTGGCAGTTCGTCGGCCTCGGCAAGGCCAACTACGGCCTGCTGCGGACCCTCGACGAAATGTCGGATCGTGTTGTCGACAATGCGGGTTTCTTCGCCCTCGACGACATCGACCAGGTGGACGACGCGCAGCTCTATGCCCGCCTGCTCGGCGAGTTCCCGGACTGGCTGCGTGCCGCGACCCGGGCGGGCATTCTCGGCTGAATCATCGGCGAACCGAAAGGCGCTCGCGCGCAACCGCCGACGCGAACTCAGCCGATAACCGCGTTCATGATGGTGCCCGCGCTGGTGGCGACCACGCCGCCGATCATGGCTCCGGCCACCATCTTCGGGGATTCCAGGCCGCCGCCGCTCCACTTCTCCCAGGCGAAACGGCCACCGGCGTAGATGATGGCGGTGATGCCAGCGAGCAGCACGAACCAGGTCAGATAGCGGACCATCTGGAGGATTTTGTCGGCCACCGGTGGGGCCTCGGGGGTGGGATTGCCGAGCTGCGCCCAAGTGTCGTAAACGCTGGCCAGGATCATTTCGGATTGCTCATTCTGGATGCGGGACAGGAATGTAATTCGCTCACCGAGGATGGTATCGGGTTCTCGGCGACCGCGCAGTCACGTCTTTCCGACCTTGCCGGACTCGGCGGTGGCGTCGCCACCAGCGCGGGCACCATCATGAATTCGATTCTCGGCACCGGCTGATCGCGGCACGGCACTGGACCGCCGCTTGCCCGATATATGGCAAATATGTGGCTATACTCCGCCTGATCTCTCGAAGTTGTCCGACCTGATCGGGAAAGTAGGGAGAAGGCCATGACCCAGGTGTCGCGGCGATCTGTGCTGCTGGCCGGTGCCGTCGCGGGCACGGGCCTGGCCGCGTGCGGCAAATCGACGAACTCTGGGGGTGCCGGCGGACCCCATGGTGAGCCGCCGCGCGATGCGCGTTCGATCGCGACCGACGCCTATATCTTCGGCTATCCGCTGGTGCTGATCGATGTCACGTTGCAGACGAATACTGCTGCCGTTCCGGCGAATAGAATCGCCGCCCTCGGCCCGATCGATTCGACGATGAACTCGGTGGTCATGCCGAATGTCGACACCCTTTATGCGTCAGCCTGGCTCGATCTGCGTGCCGAACCGGTGGTGCTGCAGGTTCCGGAGATGGACGGCGATCGGTACTGGTTGATGCAGATCATGGACGCCTGGACCAATACGACACACAATCCGAGCAGTGTGGCACCCCAGGTGAAGGATGGGCAGACCGCGCCGTACACCTACGTGATCACCGGCCCCGATTGGTCGGGCCCGCTCCCGGACAACCTGACTCCGTTGGCGATGCCCACCGCGACCGCATGGTTGATCGGTCGGGTCGAACTCCGCGATCAGGCCGATCTCGCCGCCGCCGAGGCATTGCAGCATCAGGTGTACCTGGCGCCACTGAGCGCCTGGCAGCGCGGTGAACGACCGACCCCGGAGATCGATCCGAATATGGTGGCCCCGATCTCGGCGCCGCAGCAGGTCGCGCGGATGGACGGACGCACCTTCTTCACTCGGCTCTGCGACCTGATGCGCACCAATCCGCCGGCTGCCGCCGACGCCCCTGCCCTGCGGCGCTTTTCGACGATCGGTATCGGGCCCGGCGGCGCGCTGGATGGTGCTCCGGCCGCGGATCTCGATGCCGCCGTCGCGGCGGGCCAATTGCAGATTCCGGACTACGCCAATCCCGAGGCCAGACGCGAGAACGGTTGGGATATCGCGACCAATCTCGGTACCTATGGCACCGACTACGCGTTGCGCGCCTCCACCGCATGGACCGCGCTCGGTGCGAATCTGCCCAAGGATGTCGTCTATCCAGAAATCAGCGCGAATGCGGGGGAGCAGGGCACGCCGCGCCGGTACCGGCTGTACTTCCCAGCCGGGCAGTCGCCGCCCGTGCGGGCCTTCTGGTCGCTGACCGCCTATACCGCTCAGCGCTTTCTGGTGCCGAATGCGGCGGGCATCTACTCGGTTGGGCACCAACGTCCCGTCGTACCGCTGCCGGACGGTGCGCTGGAACTCGCCATCCAGGCCGAGGATCCGAGAGATGAAGTGCCCTATGGCAATTGGCTGCCGATTCCGGAGTCGGGAACGTTCCGGCTCGCGCTGCGCCTCTATGTTCCCGAGGGCGGTGCGCTCGACGGCAGCTGGACACCACCGAGTTTGACCCGAATCGGATGAGCGAGGAGAGCCATGGATAACTGCGGTGCCATCCTTGCCCCCGCGCAGATCGCGCGTCGGACGGTCCTCGGGCTCGCCGCCGCCGGTATCGGACTGGCCGCCTGCGGGAAATCCTCGGACAAGTCCGCGTCGACCTCGGCCGCGTCCAGCGATGTCGAGGCCATCGCCAAGGACGCCTACGTCTTCGGCTATCCGCTGGTGTTGATGGACGTCACTCGGGCTGCGGCGGAAGCGATTGCCCCGGTCAACACCTTCCAGCACGCCACCGCGCTGCCGACACCGGAGCGCCGCGATGTGGTGCGAGTGAACCTGGACACCCTGTATTCGACGGCGTGGCTGGATGTTTCGGCGGAGCCGATGGTATTGCAGGTGCCTGCGATCGATCCGAGTCGCTACTGGATGATGCAGGTGCTCGATGCTTGGACGAATACCGTGCACGACCCGAGTAGTAGGCGGCCGCAGGTGAGCTCGGGTGGCCCGCCCTTCACCTATCTCGTCACCGGTCCGAAGTGGATGGGCGCGGTGCCCGATGCCCTGATCGAGCTCCCGGTGCCGACACCGACTGCGTGGTTGCTCGGGCGGATCCAGGTCAACGGTTCCGCCGACATCGCTGCCGTCACGGCGCTACAGCAACAGCTGAAACTGGTGCCGCTCAGCGCATGGGCCACAAGCAAGGACACGCCGTCGCACTCGACCCCGACGGGCTCCACAGCGGTCCCGCCGCCGAAGCAGGTGCACGATATGGACGCGGCGACCTTCTTCACCCGAATGTGCGCGGTCATGGCGGTGAATCCGCCACCTTCCGACGATGAACCGGCCATGAAACGCTTCGCCGCCATCGGCATTCGGCCGGGCGGCAGCGTCCAAGGCATTTCCAACGATCAGCTGACCGCGGCGGCCGATGCGGCGAAGAAGGAGATTCCGACCTACACCGACCCGACCATGGTGAACGAGAACGGATGGCGCCTCAATCCGGGAGTCGGCACCTACGGCACCGACTACCTGCTGCGGGCCAATGTCGCATGGGTCGGCTTGGGAGCCAACCTCTCGCGGGACGCGCTCTATCCGGGCATGTTCGCCAAGGCCGACCGCAATGGCACGCCCACCAAATTTCGGCTGCACTTCCCACCGGGACAACTCCCACCGGTCGATGCGTTCTGGTCGCTGACCGCCTACGACGCCGACGGCTACCTGATACCGAATACGGCGAATATCTACGCGATCGGACATCAGGTTCCGGTGGTGCCCAATCCGGACGGTTCGGTCGATCTCGCTGTGCAGCATGAGGATCCGGGTGTCAGCGTGCCCGCGGGCAACTGGCTGCCCATTCCGGCAGCGGGCCAGTTCTCGCTCGTCATGCGGCTCTATGCGCCGAAAGATGTTGCCATCAGTGGGCATTGGCAGCCGCCCGTGCTGACGGTCGCGGCGTAGGCGGCGAGACACCATGGGCCGCTTCGTTTTCCCGATTTCGGTCGCCGCCGTTGCGGTGCTGGTATTCGCCGCGCCTAGTGCCGCGGCGGATGCGATCGGTGACGACAACCTGGGTGTGCCGTCGCGTACGGCATTCTCGTTCCGCTCGGTGGTTCCGGGTGTCGAGTGGGGCACTGCGAACGAATACGAATCGCGCACGGGATTGTCGCTGGTCAAGCTCTATATGGTCGATTACGCGCTGCACCACGGTGATCGCAGTGCGGAGGATCTGGTGTTGGCCGAGCGGATGATCCGCTACTCCGACGATTCCGCCGCCGACGCGATGGGCGCCAAGTATCCGCAGGCGATCGACGCCATCGCCGCGGAGTACCACCTGACCGGCACCAAATCGGGTGCGGCCTGGGGCATGTCGTATACCAGCACCGCCGATGTGGCCAGCTTCCTGGCGGCCAAACAGCGCACCGAACCCAGCTCACCGATCTTCGACTGGATGGCCGCCGCGGGCGACCAGGCGGCCGACGGTACCTCCCAGGACTGGGGGACCGCGCGGCTGCCGGGGGTCCTGGGCAGCAAATGGGGCTGGTCCGATAGCGAGCCGCTCGAGGTGGCCTCGGCGTCGTTCGGCAACGGCTTCGCCGTCGCGGCGCATACCCGCGGCACACCCCAGGACCAGACGGCTGATCTCGAGGCTGTGGTGCCGCGGTTGCTGCAGGAGCTGGTCGCGCGCGTGTTCCGGTAGTCAGTCGTCGCCGTCCCAGGTCCAGTGCGGCACCGCGCGGATCGGGTGCAGTTCGTCATCGGACTTGGCGTGCGAATTCTGTTGTGCCACCTGCGCGCCGAATTCGGCATGTTCGCGCACCGCGTCGCGGAAGGCCGGATCATCGAGCAGGCCGGCCTCTTCGAACGCTTCCAGGTACAGCTGGGCGAACCGGTCGCGTTGTTCGTCGGTGATCGCGAGGCCGCGATGCACGGCGATGATGTAGTCGAAGCCGAGGTCGCGGGTGAAACGGTCCGGCCCACCGAAGGATTCGGCGGTGAACCAGGTGAGGTGGTCGACGTGGGTCGGGAGGCGTTCGGTGAACTGGGTTTTCAGCACTGGATCGGCCAGCACCTTGTCGTAGAAGGCTGCTTCGACGCGATGCAATGGCTCGTCGCCACCGGCGTGCTCGTACAGGCTGGGCATGGGAACCTCCGAACAGGGAGTCGAATCGGTCGAGTCTCATTACAGGCCGTCCTCGGTGGCGCGTCCACCGTTTCGCGATAAGCGATCAGGAGGAAAGTCATAGCTGATTGCTATTTATACATCCCGCGAACGGGCGGCAACCGCCGATTCAGTTAACGGGTTTTACTAAACACTGTTCACAAGGTCCGGTTGTGTGGTTTTATCTCCTCAGGAACGTGTTCCACACAACGTTGTGAGGTCTGCAGCCCATGTCAGACCGGTAGGAGATAGCCGTGACCGTGACCACGCCAGCGATTCCCACAGGATTCGACTTCACCGACCCCGATCTGCTCGCCACCCGCCTGCCCATCCGCGAATTCGCCGAGCTGCGCCGGACCGCGCCGGTCTGGTGGTGCGCGCAGTCCGGGCGGGCCAGCGGCTTCGATGACGGCGGCTACTGGGTCGTGTCCAAGCTCGACCACATCAAGGAGATCTCGAAGAATCCCGAGGTCTTCTCCTCGCACGAGAACACCGCGATCATCCGGTTCAACGAGGAAACCACCCGCGAGCAGATCGACATGCTCGGCAATATGCTGCTGCTGAACCAGGATCCGCCGCAGCACACCAAGACCCGCCGCATCATCTCCAAGGGCTTCACCCCGCGCGCGGTGGAGAGCCTGCGCGCGGCGCTCACCGAACGCGCGGCCCGAATTGTGCACGAGGCCAAGCAGACCGGCCGCGGCGACTTCGTCGAACAGGTCGCCTGCGAACTGCCGCTACAGGCCATCGCGGAGCTCATCGGCGTCCCACAGGACGATCGCAAGAAGCTGTTCGACTGGACCAACCAGATGATCTCCTATGACGATCCGGAATTCGACGGCAACCACCATGCCGCGACCGCCGAAGTCATGGGCTACGCCTGGAATATGGCCGAGGAACGGCGCAAATGCCCGGCCGATGACATTGTCACCCAGCTGATCAATGCCGATATCAATGGCGAGAATCTGGGTTCGGACGAATTCGCGTTCTTCGTGATCCTGCTGTCGGTCGCGGGCAACGAGACCACCCGCAACTCGATCACCCACGGCATGAAGGCCTTCGTCGACAACCCCGAGCAGTGGGAGCTCTACAAACAGCAGCGTCCGCGCACCGCACCCGACGAGATCGTGCGCTGGGCCACCCCGGTGACCGCATTCCAGCGCACCGCCACCCAGGACACCGAAATCGGTGGGCAGCAGATCAAGAAGGGGCAGCGGGTCGGCCTGTTCTACAGCTCGGCCAATTTCGACGAGGACGGTTTCGAGGATCCGTTCACCTTCAATGTGCTGCGCAACCCCAACCCGCACGTCGGATTCGGCGGCACCGGTACGCACTACTGCGTGGGCGCCAATCTGGCCCGGCTGCAGATCGATCTGATGTTCAACGCCATCGCCGATGTCATGCCGAACCTGCGGCAGGTCGCCGATCCGGTGCGGTTGCGCTCGGGTTGGTTGAACGGGATCAAGCGCTGGGAAGTCGAATACGCTTGAATCCCCTGATGAACAGCTCGAAGCCGCGGGGGCGGGCGCCGGTGGTATCGGATGCGGATATCCGTCGGGTGGCCCGCGCACTGCTGGTCGACCATGGTCCCGATGCGGTCACGCTGCGAGCCATCGCGCGCGAGCTCGGCATTACCGCGCCCGCGCTGTACCGGTACTACAACTCCCGCGAGGACCTGCTGGAGAGCCTGCGCCTGGAGTTCTGTGCCGACCTCGCGGCCGAGCTGTCCGAGCAGATCGCGACCCTGCCCGATGACGGTGCGGTGCAGTTCTTCGCCATCTGCAAGGGTTTCCGGCGCTGGGCGCTGGCGCACACCAGGGAATTCACCCTGGTATTCGCCTCGCCCGGCGCGGGCCGGGCACGCATGCTGCGGCGGTTCAACGAACCGTTCGGGCGGATCTTCCTGGCCGCCACCGGTCGGCTGCTGGCCACCTACGATGTCGTGACGCCGCCGACCGATGTGATTCCGGCGGAGCTGCGCGATGATCTGGTGCTGTTCCAAACCGAGCTGCTGGCAGCGCTTTCGGAGTCCGGGCAGAAATTTCCCGCCGAGAAACTCGATCTCGGCGTGACATATCTGATGATCCAGATCTGGGCCCGGCTCTATGGGCACGTCACCCTGGAGGTCTTCGGGAATTATCCAATTCCGCTGTCGAATCCGGAGATTCTGTTCGATGCGATGCTGGCGGATCTGGGGCGGACCGCCGGATTGATCAGTGAGTGAGCCGGGACAGCCAGTCGGCGTAGCCGATGCCGATCGCCTCGCCGCGCTCGTCCAGGCAGAGGGCGCCGGACCGCAGCGCCCGCCCGATGCGGCCCGGGATGGGCACCGGCAGCGGTAACAGCTTGCGGTCGATGTGGTTTCGGTAGATATCCGCCAGCTCGGTAATGGTGTGCACGGACGGCCCGGCGATATCGGGAAGGCGTCCGGCCGGTCCGTTGCCCACCGCATCGGCCAGCCGGGTCGCGACGGCGCTCACATCGATCGGCTGCACCTTCGCCGTCGTGTGCGGAGCGATCCGCCATCGTGCTGGCAGTGCGAGGATTTCGGTGACGAGTTCGTGGAATTGGGTGGCGCGCAACAGCGTCCACGGAACCTCGCCCGTGGTGATCACCTGTTCCTGGGCCACCTTCGCCTGGTAGTAGGCGATGGGCACCTGATCGCAGCCGACAATGGAGATTTCGACGTGGTGGCCGATGCCCGCCTGCCGCTCGGCCTCGAGTAGCCGACGCACTCCGTCCACCATGACCGATCGGGTCCGGCGGCGGGCACTCACCGCGTCGACGACGGTATCGCAACCGTTCAATGCGGATTCCAGTCCGGATCCGGTGGCGAGATCGGCGGCTCGATGCTCGGTCACGCCAGTCGCCGGAGCGGTCCGGCTCACCACCCGAACCTCATGCCCGCGCGCGCCCAGCTCCCGTACCACCGCGGTTCCCAGCACCCCGGTTCCGCCGACTACCGCAACCCGCATGATCCACTCCCTCCAAACAACCCTGTTCGGTAAGTCGCACGCTACGGCGACACGGTACGCGGGCTCAACGTGCTTCATCACATATGCCTGATTCGCCACACCGGTGTTCCGGTGCGCGGATGTGTGCGGTATCGGAACCGGGGTGGGCGGTCAGATTCGCGCGCCTTTGGCGCGGTTACAGGCGCGGCAGAGGATCTGCAGATTGGTCGCGCTGGTCGCGCCGCCGCGGCTGAGCGGGATGATGTGGTCGAATTCGAGATAGTGGCCGTCGCCGCATTCGACGCATTTGCCGCCGTCGCGCTGCCACACTTCGGCCTTGACCTCTTGGGGGATGCTGCGGGTGTCGCGCTGGCCCGGGGTGAGGATCAGGCGTTTGGCGACCCGCAGCGCGCCCTCCAGGGCGGCCGCGACGTAGTCCGGATCGTCGACATCGAAGGTGGCGCCGCCGCGCGCCGAGGTCGCCGCGATGACTACCGTGCGCTGTTCGACCCGCACCGAAACCACCCGGTTCCACGGCAATTCGGTACCGGTGTCGGTGCCGACGAAGCGCAGCTTCTTATTGCTGGCGATCAGCCTGCCGTCGGTGAGCTTCGGCCCCTTGGCGAGCTGGCGCACGTGTACCGCGGGCAGATCCAAGTGCACCCGCTCCTCCGGATCCAGGTGCAGGCCGGGGGTCCGGACCACCGGTAGGTCTCCGCCGCGCAACCTGGACAGGGTGTGGCCGCGATACATTCGCCTGCGCAGATCCTCGACCAGTGGTCCGCTGAGCGCCAGTTCCTCGATTGTGTATTCGAATGCCTCGTATTCGGCCTGCTCGATCTCCCCATCCGCGAATGCGAAGGCGACAAGTCGCTCCACATAGGTGAGCGCGACATCCCGCAGAGCCGCCCGTCCCAGCCCCTCGTCGATCCGCTGATACCGCAGCGATGCCCACAGCTCCGCCCATTCCGCGCCGCGCGGCCCGAATGCGGTGAGCACCCGCCAAGCCTGGGTGTGCCAGTGCGTCAGAAACTCTTCAATTTCACTCTCGCAGCGTTCACACGGCGCGAGTCCGCCGAACAGCTTGCGCCGCCGGGGATTTCCACACCGCGCACAGTCGCGTGGGCCGGGTTGCGGCCGTGCACGGATGGCGCTCGTCCATTCGGCTCCGTCCCACCAACGCATACGGGAGGGGTGCTCGGGATCGGAATGCCAGTCCGCACGTTCGGGATTCGGCGGTGGCGGCAGCGGCGGATCGATCTCGTGGCGTCGGCGATCGAGGTCGACTGCTCGGCTTCGGCCGAGCTGGTCGTCCTGGTCCGAGGGTGCGGGGTGGTGGAGCTGCCGAGGGCGGGTGGCGTCGGGTCCGCCCACGGAAACACGTTGTCGCGCTGGGGAGGTGGATGATCGGTGATGCGGAAAGGCCGTCGGGGCCGGGCGCGGTCGGTCGGGGGCCGGCGCTGCGGGATCGTCGACGGTGACCCCGAATTCGGTGACGAGTCCGGAGAGCCCGCTGGCCCAGCCCTGTCCGATCGCGCGAAAGCGCCACTGGCCGTCGCGGCGGTAGAACTCGCCGAACATCATCGCGGCCACCGCATCGGTATCGGTGATATCGAACTGGGCGATCGGCCCGTCGGCGGCTTCGATGGTGAGGGTCAAACCCGTGATATCGCCGAAGGTTCCGTCGTCGACCGATCCCGCGACGACGATCCGGGCCACATCCGCTTCGGTGCGCGGTAGTGAGACGCTCAGTCGCGCGGTACCCGGCGCGGGCTCCTGATCGAGCGTCACCGCCTGCGACATATGCCGGGGCGCATTGAAGAACACCAGATCCCGATCGGTGCGCACCGCCCCCGCCTCCGCCAGCAACAGCGCATGCGCATCCACCGCATGCTCCGACCGCCATGAAATGACCACGGCTAGAAGGGAAGTCGGTACCGGCGCATTGGCCCCTTTGCTCAGTTTCATCGTGCTCGAACTATGCCACGAAGGTCCGACACGCCGAACCCGCCCATCCCTTGGTTCGGCGATGCGAGCGAATACGCGACTCGGGCGCACCACGGATTTCGGCGGGTGTGTCCGCCAGCCGCAGTATCGCGCCGGGCCCGCGCGTACGGCACCCACTGCGCTGCGTCATCCCGACCTGCCCACTACCGCGCTGCGGCGACAGGTTCGGGCCAGTCGCGCACGGACCTGACAGTGACGCGTTCGGGCCGTGCCGCATCGTGTGCTGTGGGCCGGTCGCACACTGCGGATCAGCTGGGTGGCTTGAGGCGCCGAGGTGGGCTGGGCTGGTGGTGCGTCGCGGGCTTTCAGTGCGTCGTGCCGGTCGGACGCTGCGGATCAGCTGGGTGGTCTGAGGCGCCGAGGTGGGCTGGGCTGGTGGTGCGTCGCGGGCTTTCAGTGCGTCGTGCCGGTCGGACGCTGCGGATCAGCAGGGCGGCTTGGGGCGCCGCGCCGCGCTGGGCTGGGCGGGGCTGGGCTGGTGGAACGTCGAGGGCTTTCAGCGCGTCGCGCCGGTCGCACGTTGCGGGTCACCCGGGTGCGCTGTGGGCCGGTGGAGACCACGCTGCGGCGGCGGCCCGGTCCGGGTGAGGCCGAGCATCGGGAGCGGATCGGCAGGCCGCCGGTGAGTGGTGGGCTGGGCGGCGACACAGACCGGTCGGTTGGGGATTTGCGGTCTGAGGTGGTTCGGGTGCGGCAGAGTGGAGGTATGACTACCCCGAAGGGAGCGGGTCGGAAGGGTTCGGTTCCGAAAGTGCCGGGTGGGCGGGTGCCCAGTCCGAGCGATATTCTGGCCGCCGCGCAATCCGCGGTGGAGGCCGCGCAGTCGGCGGCGGTGCAGGCGTTGGATGCCGCGCAACTGACGGCCGGGCAGGCCCTCGACGCCGCGGTGCGGCTGCCACCGGCCTCGGCCCAGCTGGCGGTGCGATTGCCGGATCTGATCGAGAACCTCTCGGTCGCCATCGACCGGCTCAATTCCACCATCGATCGCCTCGACCGCACCCTGGCGCTGGCCGACCCGGCCTTAGCCGCTTACGACCGACTGCTGCCCCGCCTAGAGGCGATGGTCGGCCTCGGCGAAGACGTCTTGGCCGCCCTCGCCAAGCTCCCCGGCGTCTCCCTCCTCGGCCGCTTCACCGGCAAATCCGCCGAGCCACCGCCCGACCCCGACCCCCCGAAACGCCGCCGCCGCAGATAGCCGCCGAACCGTTCTCGGGATTCTGCATGCCCGGAGCGGGCGCGAAGTCCGAGCGGGCATGCGGATTCGAGCCGCCCGAGCCAGCATCGCCGCCGCACCCAACGCAATTTTCCGCGCGCCGACAATGCCGCCACCGCATCCGGATCCACTAAACGGCGCAGGCTCCGCAGGCGCGCCCGGGGCCTGATTCGGCGCCGACTGTCCCGTCGGAGGGAACGGCCCGTCGGGCTGCGGCCGCGCGATTGCTCAGCGGGTGGTTGCGCGGTAGGTGGCGGCGGCTTTGAGGAGGGTTTCGTGGTATTCGTCTTCCGGATCCGAATCGAGGACGATGGCGCCGCCAGCGCCGATGCGCCAGTGTCCGTCGTGGCGGACGGCGGTGCGGATGACGATATTGAGGTCGGCCGTGCCCGCCAGCCCGAGGAAACCGATGGTGCCCGAATAGATTCCGCGCGCTTCGGTCTCCAGTTCGTCGATGATCTCCATGGTCCGCAGCTTCGGTGCCCCGGTCATCGAGCCGCCGGGAAAACACGCACGCAGACAATCGATGACGTCGACATTCGGGCGCAGCGTGCCGCGCACGGTGGAAACCAATTGGTGCATGGTCGTATACGCCTCGGTGGCCATCAATTTCGGCACGTGCACACTGCCGATCTGGCAGACCCGGCCGAGGTCATTGCGCAGCAGATCGACGATCATCAGGTTCTCGGCCCTGGTCTTGGGGCTATCGGCCAGTTCGCGGCGCAGCCGTTCGTCCTCGGCGGGGGTGTGCCCGCGTGGCGCAGTGCCCTTGATCGGTTTGCTCTCCACCGTGCGGGCACGGTCGACCTTGAGGAAGCGTTCCGGTGAGGAGCAGGCGATTTCGAGATCGTCGAAACGCAGATACGCCGCGTACGGCGCGGGATTGCAGCGGCGCAGGGTGCGATAGAAATCGAGGCCGTCGGCTTCGGCCGCCACCATGGACGCGCTGTCGGTAATGGTGATTTCGTAGGACTCGCCCGCATGCAGCCGCTCCTGACAGATGGCGATATCGGCGAGATACCGCTCCCGTCCACGGGTGAAAAGCGGTGCGACGATGGCGGTATCGGAGAACACCTCGAGCGGGGGCGGATTCACCCACGTCGGCAGGGATTCCAGGATCTCGCGGGTATCGCGCAACCAATCCGCGCCCGCCCGAAGGGCTTCCGGCGCCGGATCGGTGAGCGCGAGCAGATGGGTCCGCCCGGCGACATGGTCGACCACCACGATCCGGTCGGCGAAGATCCACTGCGCATCCGGGGTGGCAGCGCGATGCGCGGCATTCGCCCCGCAATCGGCCTTCACCTCATAGCCCAGATAGCCGACATACCCGCACGCGAAATCAAAAGGGAGATCTGGCAATTCGGTATGCCGCAGATGCAGCTGCCCGGCCAGATAGTCGAGAATTCCGCCGGGTACGGTCCGCCGATTTCCGTCCGAGGATTCGACCGTCACCACATTCTCGCCGACCCGATAGCGGATCACTTCCGCCAGTGGCCCGCTCGCATCACCGAGAAAGGAGAACCGATCCAGCCCCGGTTCGACATGCTCGCTGTCCAGCCAGAATGCGGTGGGGGAGTCACCATATAGCCGAACGAATGCGGCCTCGGTATCGATCGCCCGCTCGATCACCGAATGTCGCAGCTGCCAGGACCTCCGCGATTCCCGGTACTCGTGCCTACCGCCCTGCAGCGGTTCGGCATGTTCGAACGGCGCGATAATGCTCGACCGAATGCGCTGGCCTGCAGTGAGTTTCGCGAAGTTGCCGAGTAATGCCGCACCGTACTCGCTGGCTATCGATTCGGGATGGAACTGCACCCCCCACTGCGGTCTGCTCCGATGCCGCACACCCATGATCACGCCATCGGCCGCGACGGCGGTGATCTCGAGACTGTCCGGCAGCGGTCGTTCGGCGGCCAGCGAGTGGTAGCGCACCGCGGTGAAACCCTCGGGGAGCCCGCCGAACAGGTCATTGCCGTCGTGCTCGATGTGATCGAGATATCCGTGTCGCGCGGCGGGCGCGGTGGTCACGATGCCGCCCTCCGCGACGACCAGTGCCTGATGTCCGAGACAGACGCCGAGCAATGGCAGTTCGGTCTCCCGGATCACCGCCGCCGATATGCCGATATCCCGCGTGACGTCCGGGCGGCCCGGACCGGGGGAGATGACGACATTGTCGAAGCGCTCCAGCCGCAGCTGTCCGATATCGCCGACCTCGTCATTGCGCACGACCGTGGGCTCTTCCCCGTTCACCTCGCTGATCAGCTGATACAGGTTGTAGGTGAACGAGTCGTAATTGTCGATCAAGAGCGTGCGCATCGTGTCCAGAACCCTACGCCGCCCCGGTCGAGGCAAACTGTTGTCATCTGCCTTCAGTTCGACGGATGGCGTGGTGCACAATGTGGGGCATGTCTATTGCGCAACCGGTGGATGTGGATCGAGACATCGTCGATTTCGCCATCGTCGGTACCTGGATGGATCAGCAGGGTCTGCCCGGTGGCGAATTCGAGAATGTGACCGCACTCGGCGGTGGCACGCAGAACATCATGCTGCGCTTCGCCCGCGGCGGTCGGGACTATGTGCTGCGCCGCGGCCCGAAGCATCTGCGTGCCAAGAGCAATGACGTGATCCGCCGCGAGGCCAGACTGCTCGGCGCGCTCGACGGAACCGGCGTGCGCGCCCCGAAGGTGATCGCGGCCTGCCCGGACGAATCGGTGCTCGGCGCGGTCTTCTATCTGATGGAGCCCATTACCGGATTCAACCCACAGAACGAATTGCCGCAACTACATGCGGGCGATCCGGAGATCCGGCGGCAGATGGGCCTGTCCGCGGTGGAGGCCATCGCGCGTCTCGGCGCACTCGATTACCAGACGCTCGGCCTGAACGACTACGGCAAACCCGATGGCTTCCTGGAGCGTCAGGTGCCGCGCTGGCTCGGCGAACTCGAGTCGTATTCGGCCAACGCGGGGTATCCGGGTCCGGAGATTCCCGGCCTACAGCAGGTCGGGGATTGGCTGGATCGCAATCGCCCCGCGCAATGGACCCCCGGCATCCTGCACGGCGACTGTCACCTGGCCAACATGATGTTCTCCTATGACGGTCCGGAAGTGGCCGCGATGGTGGACTGGGAGATGTCGACCATCGGCGACCCGCTCCTCGACCTCGGCTGGCAGATCGCGACCCGCCCGGAACCCGGCACCACCGGCGCGGCGCTGATCGGCAAGCTCGGCGCCGTCGGCGGTCTGCCGACACCGGAGGAGATGATCGCGCACTACGGCAAGTTCTCCGACCGCGACCTGAGCAATGTCCCCTGGTACACGGTGCTGGCCTGCTTCAAATTGGGAATTGTCTTGGAGGGCACGCATGCTCGTGCATTCGCGGGGAAGGCGCCCAAGCAGGTCGGTGACTTTCTGCATGCCATCACGTTGGAACTGTTCGAGCGAGCGCATCGTCTGATGGATTGAGCGGACCGGTTCAGGTCCACTGTCGGAATCTTGTCGATGACTGGCTGGATTTATGTCGCTGAAAATATCCAGCCAGCCTAAGGTTGCCGCATGCCAATCGTTCCCGATGTGAAGAACTGGACCTGGGTGCTCGAACGGCGCTGTCCCGAATGCGGATTCGACCCGGAGTCCATCACCTATGCGGCCGTGCCCGAGTTGGCCCGCGAATATGCGGGCCGCCTGTCGGCAACCCTCATGCGACCCGACGCCACCGCGCGCCCGGACGATGCGACCTGGTCGGCGCTCGAATACGCCGCCCATGTTCGCGACGTCTGCCGAATCTTCACCTATCGCACGGCTATTGCGGCGCGCACCGAAGCGGTGGATCCGCAGGTCCCCGGCTTCGATGCGAAGGGGCTCGATGCCGCCGAGACCGCCGACGGCATCCCGGTGTTCTCGAACTGGGACCAGGATGTGACGGCCATCGCGGATCGATACGACCAGCAGGATCCGAGCAGGGTCGCAACCGAGCTGGCCGACGCGGCCGAGGTGGTCGCGCGCGCCTTCGTATCGGTATCCGCCGCCGACCTCGGCAACCAGGTGCGGCGCAGTGACGGTTCGGTCTTCACCGTCGAATCCCTGGCGTCCTACTTCGTGCACGACGTAATCCACCATGTGCACGACGTGCGGGGCTGAAATCGGGCAATATCGGAACTGAGCAGCGGCGGGATCGGGTAGAACTGGAACCCGTTCGACGGTCTCGCCAATCCCTGTCGACGAATTTCCGATCCGGCACTAGAACGCGTTACAGTTTTCTCGTACTGTGGGTGCAGTCACATAGAAGCCCGTGCATGCGAGAGGTCGACAGGAATGAAGACGAAAGGCGCGATCCTGTGGGGGATCGACCAGGAATGGTCGGTCGAGGAGATCGAGGTCGGCGATCCGGTAGCCGGTGAGGTCCAGATCCGGATGGAAACCGCCGGTATGTGCCACTCGGATCACCACATCGTGACCGGTGCGACACCGATGCCGGCATTCCCCGTCATGGGCGGCCACGAGGGCGCGGGTGTGATCACCAAGCTCGGGCCGAACTGCCCCGCCGATCTGCAGGTCGGCGATCACGTGATCCTGTCGTTCATTCCCGCGTGCGGACGCTGTCCGGCGTGTGTGAGCGGCAATATGGCGCTGTGCGATCTGGGCGCCGGACTGCTGATGGGCCAGGCCATCAGCGACGGCACCTACCGCATCCAGGCGCGTGGCGAGAACGTCATCCCGATGTGCCTGCTTGGCACCTTCGCGCCGTATATGACGGTGCACCACACCTCGGTGGTCAAGATCGACCCGAGCATTCCGTTCGAGGTCGCCTGCCTTGTCGGCTGCGGCGTCCCCACCGGCTTCGGCTCCTCCACCCACGTCGCCGACGTCAAGCCGGGCGAGACCGTGGTGATCGCGGGCATCGGCGGTGTCGGCATGAGCGCACTGCAGGGCGCGGTGCTCTCCGGCGCGTCCAAGGTGGTCGCCATCGACCCGAACCCGTGGAAGCGCGAGCAGGCGGAGAAGTTCGGCGCGACGCATACCTACGAGAGCATGGCCGCCGCGATCATGCCGCTGATAGAGGCCACCGAGGGCCGGATGGCGCAGAAGGTCATTCTCACCATGGGCGAGATGCACGGCGAGTACATCGAAGAGGGTCTGATCCTCACCGCGAAGGCGGGCACCCTGGTCGTCACCTCCATGGGGCGCATGGACGAGAGCGACGTCAAGCTCAACAGCTTCCTGCTGTCCATGCTGCAGAAGACCGTCAAGGGCTGCATCTTCGGCGGCGGCAATGCCCGCCAGGACGCCCCGCACCTGCTTTCGCTGTACAAGTCGGGTCAGCTGAATCTCGACGATATGGTGACCCGCCAGTACTCCCTGGAGCAGATCAACCAGGGCTACCAGGACATGCTGGACGGCAAGAACATTCGCGGCATCATCAAGTACACCGAGGCCGACTGGTAAGTCGTCGGGTCACCGCTCGGCGAGCCTGGTCGCGATCTGCGTGATCGGCTCGTACGGACCGGCTTGCCGAGCGGAATTTCAACGCCCCCTTGCCCGCCCGGTACGCGCCGCAGTTGTCGGTGGGCGCTGCCGGGTCCGGCTACGCCGCGCTGCCGGTGGGCTCGGCTGAACCGACCGCCGTCCGCTACGTCACCAACGTCCTCCATCTACTCGGTGGCTCTGCGTGGATCTCGGACGGCGGTTGTCCGCAAATTTCGATGGCGCGGTTGGCCGGGTTGCGTTGACGGGAGCGGGGTCTGGATTTCCGGAGCGTGATCAGGACGAGGTCTGTTCGGTCTTCCGGTCGTGTGGGGGTGGCAGCCGGAACAGGCCCGTCAGCCTACGCAGAGCCGTGCTGTCTCCGGATGCTGACGCGTCGCCGATCTCGATCGCATCGGCGAAGGTGAGGCCTTGGCCGGTCAGGCGGAGAAATGCGGCCCTGCTGATGGTGATGGTTGCGTCGGGGTGCTGGGCGGGTCCGTGTAGTGCCTCGATTGTTTTGTCGTGGATGCGGGCGTGGAAGACCTCGTCGTCGATGTGGAACTCGTAGACGGCGTGCAATCCGGTGGCGGCGTCGGGGTTGAAGCAGGCCCGTAGGCCGAGCACCGCCCAGCCCGGGTGGAACGTCTCGGTCGCGCGGGGTTCGCCCATCGCCCACTTCAGGCCCCACCGGGCGAGCGCGAGGATCGCTGGGCCGAGTTCCTCGCCTGCTGGGGTGAGAGCGTAGGCGGGCGTACGGGCGGGCGGCGGGAGTGTGATCTTGTGAGCGAGTCCTTCGTGTTCCAGATGTTTCAGGCGGGCCGCGAGTAGGCCGGTGCCGAGGCCGCGCAGGCTGGCCTGCAGGTCGCCGAACCGTTTGGGTCCGGTCAGCAGCTCGCGGATCAACAGCAGCGTCCAGCGCTCGCCCACGAGGTCGAGGGTGCGCGCGGTCGCGCAGTACTGGTTGTAGCTTCGCTGGTCCACTTCATCACTCTAGACTTCGCGCTTCCCGATTTTGAATGAGCAAGCTTCCAGGAGCATCCGGGCGAGCGGTTCGGGCTGGGTGAGCATTACATCGTGCGGGCCATCCAGCGCATGGGTCCGGTAGCCGAGGGCTTTGCCGAACTGTTCGAAGGAATAGGTCTGCGGCTTGCAATAGATGGCGGTGCCGGGAATCCGGTCGACGGCCCCGCTCAGGCGAGTGGGTTCGGTGAATGTGCGCAGTGGCTGTGGGAGCAGGCGCGCGTCCAGCCATGCCGCATTGTCGGGGTCGACGATGCCGAATGCCGCTGGGGGCGGGGCCGGGATCTGCCAACCTTCCCCGCGGGCCTCGGTCGCCGCGTAGACGGACGCAACGAAGGGTTCGGGGGCCAGATCGACCATGCTGGCGCCGTCTCTCCCCGCCCATCCGTCGACCAGGATGATGTGGCCGACCACATTGGGACGTGCGTCTGCCGCCTCCCGCACGACCAGGCCCGCGTAACTGTGTCCGACCAGCACGAGCTCGTCATCGTCCGGTGTGCAGTCGAGGGCGGCGGCGACTGCGGTGGCGTGGTCGTGGAGCCCGCAGTCGCCGACCGTGCTGAGGTCCGGGATGACAGTGCGCGCGCCGGCGGCATGCAGGAGCGGGGCGACCCGCTCCCATGCCCATGGGCCGTGCCAGGCGCCGTGGACGAGAACGAATGTGGTCATTGTGATACCTCGGCCCGCCGTGCCTGGACGACAAGCCGTCCTGGTTCGTGTTCGCCCGGAACGGTCTGGTCGCGGGTAAGTAGCAGGTAGCCGATCGCCAGCCTTGCCATGTCATCTCCTGGTTGTCGTGAGGTTCACGAGCTTAGCTATTGACTTCTTATTTTTGAAGTGCGAAGTTCATTTGGCAGTAGCGACGAAGGGAGTTCAGGATGATGAAGGTGCTGTACCGAGCGCAGGCGCACGTGGCCGGAGGCAGGAACGGCCACGCAAGTACGTCCGACGGACAGCTGGATCTGGACTTGCGTCAGCCAAAGGAACTAGGCGGGGACGGTGCGGGCGCCAACCCTGAGCAACTCTTCGCGATCGGATACGCCGCCTGCTTCGGAACGACGCTCGCTCTGATCGGACAGCGCAGCAAGCTCCGGGCCGATGACGCGGAAATCGACTCGTCGGTCTCGCTGATCCCGATCGACGGTGGCCGCTTCCAACTCGGTGTCGAGCTACAGATCTCGCTGCCGTCGGTCTCCGGCGACCAGGCCGTTGAACTGGTGACCGCAGCCCATCAGGTCTGCCCCTACTCCAACGCCACGCGCGACAATATCGACGTGACACTGGTAGTCAACGGCAGCCGACTGTGACACCCGCTCCGCTCCCCGCGAGGGGAGCGGAGCTCGACCGCCGGTTGGGCGACGGACAAAGCTGCTCGGCGGCGCTCACTCCACCGCACGGCCGAGTTGCATGCCAAACCAAGTGCCTACCCTCGCGAATGAGGCAGGTCCTCGAGAAACGCCCGGAAGTCGATAGCGCGGCGTCAGGCGGCGCAGCGCAGTAGCGCCTCGCGCAGGTTGCGGCTGCGGACGTCGTCGAGGACGGCGAGGCCGAGGCGGTTCATCGCGTAGCCGAAGCCGAATCCGGTTGTCGGATCGGCGAATCCGAAGGAGCCGCCGAGACCGGTGGTGCCATAGGCGTGCTTGTCCGAGCCGAACCGGAACGAGCCGCGGGACTTGCGGAAGCCTAGGTGGTAGCGGGATTTGGTGTGCAGCACCAGGTCATCGGCGGGGACATCGTCGGCGGCCGGGGCGGCGAGTTGATCGAGCACGCTGTCGTCGATCGGGAGCGTGCCGGTCCGACCGGCCGCCGCGCCGTACACCTTGGCCAGCGACCGGGCATTCCCGACGCCATTGGAACCCGGCATTTCGACTTCGAGGAGTTCGCGCCGGCTCGCGCGCGCCGGCGCGCCGATGCGCGGATTGGTCAGCGCCGCATGGGAAAGTCCGCGTTTGGCGAAGATCTCGGCACCGATCCGCATCGGAATATCGCGCTCATAGCGCAGGATATCCATGCCCTCGGTGGCGGACAGGGTGGCGATCCGGTCCATGCTCTGCGCGGCGGGCAGTCCGATGAAGAAATCCAGGTCGAGTGGCTGGGCGAACTCCTCGGCGAATATCCGCCCGAGCGTGCGATGTTCGGGATCCACGCGCCGCACCAACTCGCCCTGGTACAGGCCGAGGGTGATGGCGTGATAGCCGTGTCGCGTCCCCGGCCGCCACGCGGGCCGCTGGGCCGCGAGAATCGTTGCGAGACCATCGAGATCGGCGATCTGCGGCAGTCGCACCACGCTGTCGAGGCCCGACAGTCCGGCCTGATGATCGATCAGCTGACGCACCGTGACCGCGCCCTTGCCTGCCGCGGCGAACTCCGGCCAGTACTTCGCGACCGGCTCCTCGTAGTTCAGCAGCCCCTTCGATACCGCGCGGGCGACCACGAAGGCGGCCATGCCCTTGGTCGAGGAGAAGACCGGAACGATTGTGTCGTGCTCCCACGGCAGTGTCGCGCGTCGGTCCCGGTGGCCTGCCCACAGATCCACCACGAGGCGGTCGCCCGCGTAAACGGCCACGGCGGCGCCGATTTCACCGTGCTGGGTGAAGTTGCGGCGGAAGGCGTCGGCGACGGGGCCGAATCCGGCCGCCACCTCGCCGTGGACGGTGGGCTGTGTGCTCATGATCAGTTGATGGTACCGGCGGTACCGAGTTCACTGCGAGGAAGGTGCGAGGCCGCCCGGTCCCGGCGTCTCGTAGGCTCGATTCGTGGGTGCACTCGAGCAGATCAGGGATTGGCCGGTTCGGCATGCGGCGGCGGGCATCGTCACCCGCGACGGCGCGCGGATGGCGGGCGATGTCGAGCGGGTCTTCCCGCTCGCCTCGGTGACCAAGCCGCTGGTCGCCTACGCGGTGCTGGTCGCGGTGGAGGAGGGGGCGATCGAACTCGATCAGCCCGCGGGTCCGCCCGGAGCTACCGTCCGGCATCTGCTGGCGCACACCTCCGGCATCGCCTTCGATACCACCGATATCCTCGCCGCCCCTGGCACACGGCGGATCTACTCCAGTGCGGGTTTCGAAGTGCTCGCGGCCTTCGTCGTTGAGCAGACGGGTATCGCCTTCCCGGAATACTTGCGGGAGGCGGTATTCGAGCCACTCGATATGAAAGCCTCGGTGTTGACCGGTTCGGCCGGGCATGCGGGCCGGTCCACCGCGGCAGATCTGGCCCGCTTCGCCGCGGAACTGCTGAATCCCCAGCTGATTTCGGCGCCGACGCACGCCGCGGCCACCTCGGTCCAGTTTCCCGGGCTCAACGGTGTGCTGCCCGGTTACGGATCGCAGCGTCCCAACGACTGGGGGCTGGGATTCGAGATTCGCGACGGGAAATCTCCGCATTGGACCGGCGGAGCGAATTCCGCAGGTACCTATGGCCATTTCGGGCAGTCCGGAACATTTCTGTGGGTCGATCCCGAATTAGGGGTGGCGAGTATCGCTTTGAGCGACGAGAATTTCGGCGACTGGGCACGGGAGGCTTGGCCCGTCTTCTCCGATGCGGTGATCGCCGAGGTGATCCTCGCTCGGAACTCTGTTCCGAAGTAACGGATCGGACACGCCTCCGAAGTAACACGTGTAACTCGGGACACTCCAGTACACTCAGGCAACGCCAGATTCGACGGGTCGTTGGGGAAGACGTTCCTCGTCGAAGCTGGAGGTGTCAGTCGTGCGCGCATCGGGTCAGTTCGCGGACGCGACGGCGGGTGTGGTCTATATCCACTCATCGCCAGCCGCGCTGTGCCCGCATATCGAATGGGCACTCACCTCGGCACTGGGCTCACCCGCGAAACTGCGCTGGACCGCCCAGCCCGCCGACGGCCAGCTCCGTGCGACCACCGACTGGTTCGGCCCGGTGGGTACCGCATCGCGAATTGCCCAATCCTTGCGGTCCTGGAATGTGCTGCGCTTCGAGGTCACCGAGGACCCCAGCGACGGTGTGGACGGCGAACGCTACAGCTTCGTCCCGACGCTCGGGCTCTGGCACGGCTCCACCTCGGCCAACGGCGATGTGACCATCGGCGAAATGCGCCTGCGCGCCATGCTGCAAGCCAACAGCGAACTCGGCAACTACACCGGCTATGACTTGGCAACCGAACTCGACCGCGCCCTCGGTACCGCCTGGGACGAAGATCTCGAAATCTACCGCTACGGAACCGAATCCGGTGCGGAGGTCACCTGGCTGCGCCGCGACGTCGGCTGATCGGCACAGCCCCGCTGATCGCGGAGATGCCCGCGCTCACCGGAGCGCGGGCATTCTGCTTGTGCGGTGCTGGAACTCGGCCTCGATCAGGCGTCGAGGTCGGTGGCGACGAGTTTCGCCACGAGTTCGAGTGCCTGCGGGTCATCGCTGGTGACGACGACGTCGGTGCCATTGGCGGCGCCGAGGGTCATGATCATCAGCGCCGATCCGGCGTCGACGGGTTCGCCGCCGACGAGTGCCAGCGTCACTTGGGCTCCGGCGTCGGTGACCGTGTCGGCGATGATATTGGCGGGGCGGGCGTGCAGTCCGATGACGGAGGCGACGGTGACGGTGGTGCTGGCCATGAGGGCGGTTCTCCTTGGGGGCTGACGATTTTCGGATCAGGCGGTGGCGAGTACGGTGCGCGGCCTGATGAGCTCCTTGGCCGCGGTGACACAGAGGGTGGCGACGGCGGTGCCCGCGGCGAGTGCGGCGAGGAACCAGACGATGTGGCCGACGGCGAAGAAGACGAAGATGCCGCCGTGCGGTGCGCTGAGCGTGGTTCCGGTCGCCATGATCAATGCGCCGGTGACCGCGCCACCGGCCATCATCGAGGGGATCACCCGCAGTGGATCGGCGGCCGCGAAGGGGATCGCGCCTTCGGAAATGAAGGAGGCGCCGAGAAGCCATGCGGCCTTGCCATTTTCGCGTTCGGCGGTGGTGAACAGGCGGGGGCGCAAGGTCGAGGCGAGCGCCATTGCCAGCGGCGGGACCATGCCCGCTGCCATGACGGCGGCCATAATGCGCAGTGAGGCCGGATCGGTGACGGACAGTCCGGCGACGGCGAAGGAATACGCCGCCTTGTTGACCGGGCCGCCGAGGTCGAAACACATCATCAGGCCCAGGATTACGCCGAGTGCGAGGGCGGAGGTGCCGGTCAGGCTATTGAGCCAGTTGGTGAGTCCACTGGTGATCGCGGCGAGCGGCTTGCCGAGCACGATGAACATCAGCGCGCCGACCGTGAGCGAGGCGAACAGCGGGATGACCACCACCGGCATGAGTCCGCGCGCCCAGGGTGGGGCAGGCAGCTTCGCCACCCACAGCGCGGCGAATCCGGCGATCAGACCGCCGACGAGGCCGCCGAGGAATCCGGCGCCGACGAAGACGGCCACCGCACCGGCGGTGAATCCCGGTGCGAGACCGGGACGGTCGGCGATGGCGAAGGCGATATAACCGGCGAGTGCTGGTACCAGGAAGCCGAATGCGAGCGAGCCGAGTTGGAACAGCACCGCGCCGAGATAGGTCGGCAGGCCGCCGTCGGGCAATGCCGTCAGTGAGTTGTCGAGCACGATTTTCTTGGCGTGATCGGCGATTTCGTAGCCGCCGAACAGGAAGCCGAGCGCGATGAGTAGGCCGCCCGCGGCGACGAACGGGATCATATAGCTGACGCCGGTGAGCAGGATCTGGCGCAGCCGGGTGCCCCAGCCGAGTGCGGCCGGGGCCGAATCGGTCTCGGGGCGAGCCGATCCGGCGACGGTGGCCGCCTTCGGGTCGAGCGCGGCGCGCAACGCATCGGCGACCATGGTGTCCGGCTCGTTGATCGCGCGTTTCACCCCGGACTCGACGACGGGTTTGCCCGCGAATCGTTCCCGGCCGCGCACCCCGACGTCGGTGGCGAAGATGACCGCGCTCGCGGCGGCGATTACTTCTGGACGCAGCGGGGTGCTGCCGCCGGAACCCTGTGTTTCGACATGTACGGTGACGCCCGCGCGATCACCGGCCGCGACGAGGGAGTCGGCGGCCATGTAGGTGTGGGCGATGCCGGTGGGGCAGGCGGTGACGGCGACGATCGTTCGCTCGGCCACGGCGTTTATCTCGTCGGCCGAAGCGCTATGGGGCGCAGGTGTTGTCGCTTCGGGTGCTGATGCTTTGGGCGTCATCGCAGGTTTCTGCGCGAGTACATCGGTAACCAGCGAAACCACCTCATCAGCGCTCACGGCAGCGCGCAGTGAACCCACGAACTCCGGCCGGACAAGCGCGCGAGCCAGACTCGACAGCAACTTCATATGCTCGGCCCCGGCACCTTCCGGCGCGGCAATGAGAAATACCAGATCCGCAGGCCCGTCAGCGGCGCCGAAATCCACTGCGGGCGCTAGCCGGGCGAACCCGAGCGAAGCACTGGTCACGGCCGCATTCCGGCAGTGCGGTATGGCGATCCCACCGGGAAGTCCGGTTGCGGACTGCGATTCGCGTGCCAACGCCGCATCACGCAATGCCGCGGCAGAGGTGGCGCGCCCATTGTCGGTGAGTCGCCGGGCAAGCGCCGCGATCACCGCTTCCTTGGCGGCACCGAGGTCGGTATCGAGGCTGATCAGCTCGGCGGTGATGATCGAATCGGGGGAAGTGGTCGGGTGGGCCATCGCGTTGTCCTTCAGCGACTGTGCAGGGCTTCCAACGTCGTGACGGCCACGGCGCGGGGGTCGGTGTGGTGTGGGCTGGGTAATCCGGTGCCGGGCAGCGCGGCGGCGGCGCTGCCATAGGCGACGGCGCGGCGCAGCCGATCCGGTGCGGCCAGGCCCGCGAGATCGGCGAGCAGATATCCGGCCAGTGCGGAGTCGCCGGCTCCGACGGTGCTGCGCGGGGTGATGGCGGGCGCGGCGGCATGCCAGGCGCCGTCCGCGGTGACCAGCACGGCACCGGCCGCGCCGAGCGTCGCCAGCACCGCATCGACGCCGCGTTCGACCAGCGTGCGCGCCGCGCGCGCGGCGGCAACGGGATCCTCCAGTCCGGCCGGGTCGGTTCGGGTGAGCTGCGCCAGCTCGTCGGCATTCGGCTTGAGCAGTTGCGGTGCGGCCGATTCCAGTTCGGCGGCGAGGGCGAGCAGGGGAGCGTCGGAGGTGTCGACGGCGATGCGGGTGCCGCGCAGCCGGTGCAGCAGATACGCGTACCAATCGGTGGGTACCGCGGGTGGCAGGGAACCCGACAGCACGATCCAGCTGGCCCGCGCGGTGAGTTCGTCCAGTTGATCCGCCAGTGCGGCAAGACATTCAGCGGACAGCGCGGCACCGGGCTCATTGATCTTCGTGGTGGTGCCGTCGTGTTCGGCGACGGTGAGATTGGTGCGCGCGGATGCCGTGCACGCCACTGCACGGTGGTCGATGGCGGCATCGGTCAGCATGCGCAGCAAGGGATCACCGTCATTGCCGGGCAGCACCGCGACGGTGTCGACCCCGGCGGCGGCGATCACCCTGGACACATTGACGCCCTTGCCGCCCGGCTGCGACAACACGGTCTCGGCCCGGTGCACGGCGCCGCGCCGCAATGGCTCGGGCAGGCTGACGGTGCGGTCGATGCTCGGATTGGCGGTGAGGGTGACGATCACGCAGCCACCACCTCGATGCCGTATTCGGTGAGTTCATCGCGCACCGACGGGAGCAGTCCGGTATCGGTGACCAGCACATCGAAATCGTGGACCGAGCCGAAGCTGAGCAGATCCTCGCGGCCGACCTTGGTGGCATCGGCGACCACGACGACGCGGTGGGCGCTGGCGATCATGGCGCGCTTGACCGCGGCCTCGTCCGGATCGGGTGTGGACAGCCCATGACCGATGGTCAGCGCATTGGTGCCGATAAAGGCCACATCGACCCGGAGTTCGCCGAGCACGCGCAGCGCCTCGGCCCCGACCGCGGCCTGCGTGACCCCGCGCACCCGGCCGCCGATCAGGTGCAGCCGCACGCCGCCGTGCCCGCTCAGCCGCGCCGCGATGGGGACCGAATTCGTCACGGCGACGAGCTCTCGATCGCCGGGCAGGGCGGCGGCTATGCGCGCGGTGGTGGTCCCGGCGTCGAACAGCACGCTGCCGCCGGTCGGGGGCAGAAAGTCCAGGGCCGCCTTGGCGATGCGGTCCTTCTCCGCGGCGTGGGAGTGTTCGCGCTCGGTGGTGCCGAGTTCGATTGCGGTGAGCGCGGCGGCGGGCACCGCACCGCCGTGCACCCGCCGGATCAGCCCCATGCGATCGAGCACGGCCAGATCGCGGCGCACGGTCTCGGTGGTGACCCCGTACTGCTCTGCGAGATCGGTAACCGATACGCGCCCGCGTTGCCCGACCAGGGCGGCAATGGCCTGCTGGCGCTCCTCTGCGTACATCCGATCCTCCGATAACAATGTTTGTTTATGTTGTTTTATGCCCGCTTGTGTTGCTTTGTCAAGAGATTTGAGTAGTCTGGATCACATCGAGCCGAGGTGAGTAATCGGTTTCACTCACTCGACATCGACGTGGAGGAGGAATCGAATGTCCGGATCACCGCAGGCCACAGCCATATCGCAGGAGGCGATGACGCTGCGCGGAACACCGGCGGTGCCCGGAACCGCCGCCGCGCCCACGGTGCGCCCGGCGCTACGGATCCGTCCAGACCTTCGGTTGGAACCCGTCGCCGAGTCCGATCGGGCATCCGAACGCGAAGCCCTCCTGACCGCGACGGCGGCCGTCGCGCATCGTTTGCGCGAGCGTGCCACCCGTGCGAGTGGGGCCGCGGCGGAGGTGCTGGCCGCGAATGCCGCGATGGCCGCCGATCGCGGCTGGCTTGGTGCCGCGGAGAAGTTGATCGCCGCGGGCAGTCCCGCCGCGACGGCGGCGAGCGCCGCCACCGATCAGTTCGCCGAGGTATTCACCAAGCTCGGTGGGCTGATGGCCGAGCGCGTCACCGATCTGCGCGATGTCTGCGACCGCGTGGTTGCCGAGTTGGCCGGAGCGCCCGAACCGGGCATTCCCACACCGGCGCGGCCGTCCATCCTGCTCGCCGACGATCTCGCCCCGGCCGATACCGCCGGGCTCGATCCGAATCTCATTGTCGGCCTTGCCACCTCGCGCGGCGGCCCGACCAGTCATACCGCGATCATCGCCCGTCAACTCGGCATCCCGTGCGTCGTCGCGATCGCCGGGCTCGACGATGTGCCCGCCGGAGTCGAGGTATTGATCGACGGTTCGGCCGGATGTGTCGTCATCGGCCCGGATCCGGAAACCGCCGCCCGCGCCGTTGCCGAATATCGTGCGCAGGAGTCGCGCACCGCGGCCTGGACCGGGCCGGGTGCCACCTCGGATGGACACCGGGTCGAAGTCCTCGTCAACGTCCAGGACGCGGCCGGGGCCCGCGCGGCGCGATCGCAGCCTGCCGAGGGAATCGGGCTGTTCCGCACCGAATTGTGTTTCCTCGACCGCGAATCCGAGCCGAGCATCGTCGAGCAGGCGGATATCTATCGCGATGTATTCGACGCCTATGCCGGGTCGAAGGTGGTGATCCGCACCCTCGACGCCGGATCGGACAAGCCACTGCGCTTCGCCGAGCAGCCCGACGAGGCGAATCCGGCATTGGGGGTCCGTGGCATTCGCATCGCCGCCCGCGACGCCGGAATCCTGGACCGGCAGCTCGACGCGATCGCCAGAGCCGCCGCGGATCGCATACCGGCACCGTGGGTGATGGCCCCGATGATTTCCACTGCGGCCGAAGCGAAGTCGTTCGCCGCCGCGGTGCGGGCGCGCGGACTGGTACCCGGTGTCATGATCGAGGTACCCGCGGCGGCCCTACTGGCCGAGGCCATTCTGGAACACGTCGATTTCCTCTCGATCGGCACCAATGACCTCGCGCAGTACACCATGGCCGCGGACCGCATGTCCGCCGAACTCGCGGCCCTCACCGATCCCTGGCAGCCCGCGGTGCTCGCGCTGGTCGCGCGTACCGCGGCCGCCGGTGCGAGCGCGGGTAAGCCGGTCGGCGTCTGCGGTGAGGCCGCCGCCGATCCGCTATTGGCTTGTGTGCTGGCCGGATTCGGCATTCGCTCGCTATCCGCGGCCGGTGCCGCTGTCGCCGCGGTCGGCGCCGCGCTAGCCGCGGTCACCCTCGACGACTGCCGCCGTGCCGCCGCCGCGGTGTTGGCGACATCCGACCCGGAATCCGCCCGCGCGGCCGCCCGCGCGGCGCTCGAATCCGCGGGATGCTGATCCGCTCACCTTCGCCGAGCAGGACCTATTGCGCCTGACGCAAGGCCACCGCTTTCGGGAACTCGCTCGGCTGGCCGGTGCCGGTGGTGATCAGGTCGCGCAGGCTTTCGTTGATGCGGAAGCGCACCTCGGCGCCAGCCGGATATTCATGAGGTCGCCACCAGAATAACGGCCAGCCCCTGGTCGGCCACTGGACGCACCGAGCGGGTGGCCGATCGCGATCGCACCGCCATCGACATTGACAATGTTGGGATCCAGGTCCGGCCAATCGGCAAGGCAGGCAAGCGATTGCGCGGCAAAGGCCTCGTTCGACTCGACCACGCCGAGATCACCCCAGCCGATTCCGGCCCGCCGCAACGTGATTCGCGCAGCCTGGCGGGCGGCTTTCGAATCGGCCCGCATGGTCACAGCTGCGGTTGTGGCGGGAGCGGTTTGGTGGTCAGCTTCTCCGCCGAGCGCTTGTTCATGCCGAACATGCGCAGCACATGGCAGGTCATCTCGTCGGTGAGTGCGCCGGCGTCGGCCTCGGGCCGGGCGTCCAGCAGTTGCAGCAGTCCCAGCAGTGCTCCGCCCGCGGCCATGATCGCCATATCCGGATCCATCGGCTCGAACCGGCCCGCCTCCTGGGCGGCGATGATGTCGCGGCGGGCCCGCGGGGCCAAGCCCTCGTCATGCAGCAGCACCGACATGCCCGAATGCAGAATCACCCGAACGCCTTCGGGGATCTGGCGCTGTAGGCGACCGGTCATCCGGAAGCTCACCGCGAATACCTCGGCCGGATCGTCGTAGAGCGCCACGATATCGTCGCGCATCTCGCTGTAGACCTGCAGTACCGAGCGCACGGCCTCGTCGAACAACTCGTCTTTCGAGCTGAAGTGGTTGTAGAAGGAGCCGAATCCCACATCGGCGGCGTCGGTGATCTCCTGAATGCTCACCGCGGAACGCCCCTCCGACAAGAACTTTCGTGCCGCACCGAGCAGCGCGTTGCGGGTGCGCTCGCGTCGGCGATCGATGCGGTTGCGCGCTACGGGCTCGGCCATCGGCTCCCTCTTTCCGCTCACATTCGTTATCGGAATCGTATCTGAGGAAAGGATCAGAGGCGATTGTGAGTCAGTTTTCAGGCCGCGGTGTCGTGCTGCGGGAGTGCGTCGAGGGGTGGCAGTGGGCGCTGGCAGATCTCGTGGGCCTCATCGGCCGGTAGGCCGAGCATGCGCAGCAGATCCTCGGTGACCTGATCGGTGGCCGTGGCGTCGTCGCGGCCGGCTTGGTCGTGCAGTAGCTGGCCGAGGGAGATGGCGGCGCCCGCGACAATGGTCATCGCCAACTCCACATCTTGAACCTGGAATCGGCCAGCGCGGGTCGCCGCCTCGATATCGCGACCGGCCCGCGGGGCCAGGCCCCGGTCCGAGCGGATCAAGGCCAGTCCATTGCTGAGCAGCACCTTGCTGAGCGTGGGATTGCGGCGGTGCAGCCGACCGGTGAGTCGGAAGCTCTGCGCGAAGACCTGGGCGGGATCATCGAGGTTCTCGCACAACAGATCCAGTGCGGCCCCGTGCCGGTCCAGTGCCTCCTCGATCGCGGCCTGAAACAACTCCTCCCGGCTCTGGAAGTGGTTGTAGAACGAGCCCATTCCGACATCGGCCGCCTGGGTGATCTCCAGGATCGGCGCGTTCAGTTTCCCGGCCGCGATGAACGACTGCGCGGCGGTGACCAGCGCGGCGCGGGTCCGCGCTTTGCGCCGCTCCAAGCGGTTGGGTTCTTCGCGAGTCTTATCGGCCATCTCTCTCCCCGAATCTGCGGACGACCAGCATAGCTCATTCAGTCAGTATTGACGAATTCTTCAGAATGCTTGACTGACGCAATGCTCTTGAGTGACGATATCGTCAGCAGAAGGGAGGGTTCGATGACCGACCAGCACGACCCGCATGCGGGTCTGCACAGCGCGCAGGGCGCCCGGCCCGGTGAGCATCCGGGGCGGGCACGGAATCCGATCGTCAAGGTGCACGATCTGGCCTGGTTGGAGTTCGCGAAGCCGGACCTCGACGGTGCCGAAATCTTCGCTCGCGCATTCGGATTCACGACATCGCTACGCACCGCCGAGGAGTTGCAGCTGCGCGGCACCGATGCGGGGGCGCCCTGCGTGCGCATTCGCCGGGGTGCCCGTTCGCGGTTCCTCGGCCCGGCGTTCCGGGCGGGCGATGCCGCCGATCTGGTGCGCTTGGCGGAGGCGGCCGGTGCGAAGGTGCTGCCGCTGACCGACAGTCTGGGCGGGCTGGTGGTGGATCTGACCGACCCCAGCGGCCTGCGGGTCCGGGTTGTCGCCGAGACGCGGGTACTCGATGCCCTACCAGCCCAGGAGCCGCACACCTTCAACTTCGGGCACAAGCTGGAGCGGGTGAACGGCACGCAGCGGCCACCGCGCGAGCCCGCCCTGGTGCAGCGGCTCGGACATGTCGTCGTGCAGACGACCAAATATCGGGAAACGCTCGACTGGTATCTGCAGCACCTGGGTTTGATAGTCAGCGACTTCCTGTACTACTCGGGGCAGCGCGAGCGTGGGCCGGTGATGAGCTTCATCCGCTGTGATCAGGGCACGGTGCCGACTGATCACCACACTCTGGCGCTGACACTCGGTCCGTCCAACCGATATGTCCACTCGGCCTACCAGGTGGCCGATCTGGATGCGCTCGCCGCCGGTGGCGAGTATCTGCGCGAACACGGATACCGCCGGTCGTGGGGGATCGGCCGCCATATCCAGGGCAGCCAGATCTTCGACTACTGGCGCGATCCGGACGGGTTCATGGTCGAACATTTCAGTGACGGCGACATGTTCGACTGCACCCTCGAGCCGGGGTGGGCGCCGATGAGCGCGTCCGGACTCGCCCAGTGGGGGCCGCCGGTCACCAAGGACTTCCTCGGCATCACGCCCGGCCGGGAATCGGTGCGTGAACTGCGCGCGATCGTCGACGCGCTGCGCGAGGACAACGAATTCGATATCCGCCGCCTGCGCGGCCTGTTGAAAGTAGCCAATTCATGAGTGTTTCCGTACTTCGCACGGTCGACGCCTGGTGGGTGCAGACACCAGATGGTGCCGCCCGCATCGACACCGCGGCGACCACAACCGGTGCGCTGCTGGCCGACCGACAGGCGATCGCCGCCGCCGCGAACTCCGATCTCGTTGCCGTCGAAAGCCTTTCGCTGATCTCGCCGGTCACCGCTCCGTGTCGGGTGGTGGCGCAGATGACGAATTTCGTCTCGCATGTGACCGACTCGGGCATGGACCCGAAGACCGTGCCGCTGACCTTCTTCCGGAAGGCCTCCGGATCGATCAGCGGCCCGTACGACGATGTGGTGCGGCCCGCACATGTGCGGTTGCTGGACTACGAGGTGGAGATCGGGCTCGTCTTCGGCCGTGAGATGCCGGTCGGCACCGAGATCACCCCCGACAACCTCGCCGACTACATTGCCGGACTCGTCGTCACCAACGATGTGTCCGCCCGTGATGTGCAGTTGCCGAAAACCCAGTTCTACGAGGCGAAGTCATATCCGACCTTTACCCCGGTCGGTCCGGCGCTGGTGCTGCTGGACGCCGATGAGCTGAAGCGGTTCACCGATCTGCGGCTGCGGCTGTGGGTCAACGGCCGAGTGCGCCAGGATATGACGGTCGCGGACATGATCTACCGGCCGGTGCAAACCCTGCGGGAACTGACCCGATTCCAGCGCATGGACGCGGGCGATCTGCTGCTCACCGGAACCCCGGTCGGCACGGCGATCAGCGCACCGCCCAAGCCGGTGCAGTTCATCGCCAATATGCTGCCGGCGGCGGTCAAATGGAAGCTGTTCTTCGAGGGACAGGCCAAGAATCCGAAGTATCTGCAGGAGGGTGACGTGGTGGAGGCCGCGATCGCCACCGATGACAGCGCGATCGATCTGGGCCGCCAGCGCACGGTCGTGCGGTACGCCCGATGACCGAGCAGGCGGTGACCGAAAACCCGCTGTGGCCACGCTATGAGTCGCCCGGCGACCTGCTCGATATCGAATCCGTACCACTGGCCGAGCGCGGCCTGCCGAAATCGACCTACGCCCTGCTGACGCGGGCCGCGAGTCGGTGGCCGGACCGTATTGCGTTGACGGTGCTGCCCGCGGCCGCGCGATGGCGGGAACCGCTGCGGTGCACCTACTCTCAGCTGCTCGCCGCGGTCCACCGATATGCGAATCTGCGGCACGAACTCGGTGTTCGCCACCACCGATAGTTGAACTTGACGTCAGAATTGAATACGGTGATGAGCGTATGGTGCCGTGGTACACGAGGTGACCTTCGAGATGGATACACGCAATCTGCTGGACGAATGGCTGCGGCTCGGCAGCCGTCAGGTCGCGACGAATGGGATCGAGTTGCGCGTCGTCGACCACGGCGACGGTCCCGCCGTGGTGTTCTGCCACGGCTTTCCCGAACTCGGATTCTCCTGGCGCCACCAGGTTTTCGCACTCGCCGAGGCCGGTTTCCGGACGCTGACTCCGGATATGCGCGGATACGGCGGCAGCTCGCGTCCGGACCGGATCGAGGACTACGACATCGCCGCGCTGTGCACTGATCTCGTCGGTGTCCTCGACGATGCCGGTATCGAGGACGCAATCTTCGTCGGCCATGACTGGGGCGCCTCGGTGGTCTGGCAACTGGCCGTTCGGTATCCGGATCGAGTGCGGGCCGTCGCGGGGCTGAGTGTTCCGGCCACGCCGCGATCGGCGGCGCCGCCATTGCCGATACTGCGCTCCCGGCTGGGCGAGGACTTCTATATGTGCTGGTTCCAGGAACCGGGCGTCGCCGACGCGGCACTCGCATCGGACGTGCGCCGCACCCTGCTGCAGGACGACGTCGTCAGCGCCCGGGATCTGCTGAACGGCAATGGTTCGGAGATGGTCGCCCCGGCCTGGCTGAGCGAGGCCGAACTCGGTTTCTACATCGAAACGTTCACCACCACCGGATTCACCGGCGGTCTCAACTACTACCGCAACCTCGACCGCAACTGGGAGCTGGCCGCGCACCTGGCCGATGCGAAGATCCACCAGCCGACGCTGTTCATTGCCGGATCGCAAGACGCGGTCATCCGGTTCACCCCGACCAGCAAAATGACCTCCGTGCTATCCGACCTGCGGGCCTCGATTGTCCTGGACGGGGCGGGACACTGGATTCAACAGGAACGCGCGGCCGAAGTCAGCGCGGCACTGATCGACTTCGCCCGCAGCATCGGCTGAATCGTCGAGGCCTACCGCACCTGGGCCTGGATCGCCTGCCGATAGCGCGCCGACAGCGGGGCTGGGAAGCCGAGGTCGGCTTCCATCACCCGGATCGCCAATGGCGCGGCGAGGGCACGCAGGCGCGCGCATCCCGCTTCGCCGATCGCTTCGTACGGATGGACCGCGAGTTCGTCGGTCCGGCTCTCGATCGCGCCGCGCCGCTCGGCGCCGTACTCGCTCAGCACGAGATCATCGTCGGCCAGCCAACCCCGCACCCGCAGTCGTCGCACACCGGCGGCCCATTCCGCTTCGCTCCAGGATCGGCTCGCGCGCAGCACTTCCGGCGATATCTCACCGGTCGCACTGTGCGTGATCAATGCTTCCGTGCCGTCGAGCCCCTCCGTCATCAGCAGGGCGACGTGTCCGTCGCCGCGGTATTCCCGCAGCAGTGTCTGCGCATGCCACAGCACCAGATGTGGTTCATCGGGCCACGGCAGCGACGCGTGCGCCGCGAACAGCGGACGGCCATGTGGGCGTGCACAAGCGCGTTCGGCCGCTTGCCGGGCGAGGTCGGCGGCTTCGCGCACCTCGGGGCCGGTGATGTCGTCGCCCCACGCCTGCCGAAGTGACCGGTCGACGGCACGCAGTCGGGCTCGCAAAATGTCTGCGGGCGCGGAGATTTCCCATGCGGCGGGGATGACGGCGCGCACCGCGGCCGGATTGAAGTTGAAAAAGGTGGCAATGGTGACCGCGTCCGGCACCGGGCCGAAGGCCGCGGACCGGGATGCGAAGTACATCATGCGCGGATCGGTGATGCCCAGCTCGCGGTACTCATCCGGGCCATATGGAGTGAAGTAGATCATGCCGTGTACCGGCTCGAGAGCGCGGAACGTCAGGCGGGCGCTGGGTGGGGAGACGGTGGTCAAGGGATCGCTCCGGTATCTCGTTGTGTTCGAGTGGCTGCGTTTCGACGGCCGCACGGAAATCCATGCGGCCGTCGAGTCATCGAATCTGCTTGCGTTCCTGCGTTACTCGGATTGCGCGCCGTTCTCGAAGTAGCGGCGCGGATTGCGCACCAGGATCGCGTCGATATCGTCCTCGGTGAGCCCCCGTTCGAGTAGTGCCGGAAGCACATCCGCACTGATGTGGCGGTAGTTCCACTTGGGCGCCACCTGCGCCTTGGCATCGGGGTCGAACCAGTCGATGTGGCAGGCGGCGTCATGGGCGATAACGATCTTGTCCCGGTAGCCGCGCCGCACCAGTTCGACAATGGTGTCGATCCGATCCTCGAAGGGCAGCAGGACGTCGAGCCCGAATCGGTCCATGCCGAGTAGCGATCCCGCATCGGCGACTTCGGTGAGGTAGTCGACGTCGGTGGTATCGCCGGAATGGCCGATCACCACCCGGCTCAGATCCGCGCCCTCCTCGGCCAGCACTCGCTGCGCCACCAGCCCGGACCGGGTATGCGGGTTGGTGTGCACGGTGATCGGCGCACCCGTTTGCGCCGAGGCCCGGCCGACCGCGCGCATGACGCGTTCGACGCCGGGCGTCAGTCCGGGTTCCTCGATGGCGCACTTGAGGAATCCGGCGCGCACACCGGTATCCGCGATGCCCTCGGTGAGGTCCTTGACGAACATTTCCACCATCGGTTCCGGCCGGTCGAAGAGCAATCCCGGTCCGGTGTAATGGAATTGGAAGGGGACGTCGTTGTAGGTGTAGATACCGGTGGCGACGATGATCCGCAGATCGGTGCGGGCCGCTATTTGCTGGATGCGCGGGATGTACCGTCCCAGCCCGAGTACGGTCGGGTCGAGGATGGTGTCGATGCCGAGGGACTTCAGCTCGTCGAGCTGTTTCACGGCGTCGTCGATGCGGGCGTCCTCGTCCCAGTCGGCATAGTTCTGCCGGAATTCCTCGCCGAGTATGAAGACGTGCTCGTGGACCAGGACGCGGCCGAGTTCGCTCGAGTCGGCGGTGCCGGTTGCGGTGGGTACTGCGGTCAACGGGATGCCTTGTCTGTGAACAGGTTCGGATCGATAGCGCGCTTGAGAATCTTGCCGGTGGCGCCCTTGGGCAGCTGGTCGGTGAAGGCGAACCGGTGTGGCACCTTGTAGGCCGACAACCGCTCCTTGGCCCAGGACCGCAGTTGCTCGGGTTCGAGCTCGACGCCGGGTGTGGCGGCAACGACCGCACCGACCTCCTCGCCGTATCGGTCGTCCGCAATGCCGATCACCGCCACTTCGACAATGTCCGGATGCTGGTAGAGGACCTCCTCGACCTCGCGTGGGTACACGTTGTACCCGCCGCGAATGATGAGGTCCTTTGCGCGGTCGACGATGTAGACATAGCCGTCGGCGTCGACGCGGCCCAGATCGCCGGTCTTCAACCAGCCGTCGGACAATTCGGCGGCGGTGGCATCGGGCCGATTCCAGTACCCCTTCATGATGCTCGGGCCGTGCACGAAGATCTCGCCGACGGTATCGGCGGGCACAACCTTTCCATCGAGGTCGCGAACCTCGATCGAGGTCCCCGGCAGGGCGGCACCCACCGATCCCACCCGCTGTTCGCGATCGAGCGGATTGTAGGTGGCCGCACCGGTGGATTCGGTGAGTCCGTAACCCTCGAGGATGGTGGCGCCGAAGCGGTCCGAGAAGGCCCGGATCACCTCACCGGGCAGTGACGCTCCGCCGGAGGCCGCCAGCCGCAGGCTCGCGAAGTCCGCGGGGCCGTAGTCACCGGCGGCGTGCAGCATGGCATTCCACATGGTCGGAACTCCGGCGACATGGGTGAGCCGGCGATCGCGGATCATCTCGATCATGGCCCGTGGTTCGAACGGGGTCACCATGGCGAAGGATGCGCCCGCGTTGAGCGCGGTCACCAGGCATACCGCCTGTCCGAAGACATGGAACAGCGGCAACCCGGTGCCGAAGCGATCCTCCGGGCCCAGCCGCAGCTGATCGGTGAAGATTCGGGCGGTCTCGTTGAGATTGGCGACGGTGAGCTCGACGCCCTTCGGTTTGCCGGTGGTGCCCGAGGTGTAGAGCAGCACCGCAGTATCGTCGGCGCCGCGGTGCACCGGTTCGGTCACTGGACTGTTCGGCTCGGCGTGCGCGCCGGGCTCGAGCACCAGCAACGCGAGATTCCGTTCGGTGGCCGCCCGCTGGGCGGCATCGCGTGCGCTGTGCCATGCGATCGCCATCCGCGCGCCGGAATCATCCAGTACGTAACCGATTTCGGGCACGGTTGCCATGGTGTTCATGGTGATGGTGATGGCCCCGATGAGTTGCGCGCCCAGATACGCGACGACGAATTCGGCCACGGTGGGCGCCACCAGCAGCACCCGGTCGCCGGTGGCGATACCGGCTTCGCGGAGCTGGCCGCCATAGGCCGCGCTGCGGCGGGCCAATTCGCCGTAGGAGATGTGGGCGTCCGCGGTGAGCAGCGCGATGGCCTCGGGGCGTTCGGTGGCGTGTTGCCAGAAGCGGTCGGCGACATTGGTCACGGTGTCTCCCTGTCGGGTCGTTTCCGCTGATCCGATGCTGTCGGGGCAGCCGGATTCGCAGGCATGGCTTTCTCCCGATCCAGAGGTGGGAGAGGTCTGATGTGACGCAGGCCACGTCAGTGCGTCGGAACGCTACTTGAATTCGGCGTCATGTTCAATAGATAGTGCGTTGCTCCTGGTCGCCCTCCCGTGCCTGCCGTACGTCGTGGGGTCGGCGGAGTGGCGCACGCTGTTACGATCCACGACGTCAGCGAGCCCGACGACAGCGAGTGAGACGGTGAACGCCCAGGAAGCCATCGAGGACCAGTCCGGTCGGGTGCCCCCGCGTAGCAAGCGGGGGATGCGCACCCGGACCGCGCTGGTGACCGCGGCGCGTGAGGTGTTCGAACGAGACGGCTTCCTCGATGCCAGGATCAGTGACATCTCCAAGGAGGCCGGGGTCGCATCCGGATCGTTCTACACCTACTTCGACAGCAAGGAAGAGATCTTCGCCGCGGTCGTCGAGCAGGTGCGCGAGGAGATGTTGCACCCGCATATTCGGGAGCGGGTCGGCATCGATGATCCGCGCGAGCTGATCGCCGCCGCCAATCGCGAGTATCTGCAGTCGTATCGGCGCAATGCGCGGCTGATGGCCGTACTCGAGCAGGTGTCGAAAATCGACGAGAAATTCCGGGTGCTGCGATTCGAGCGCGCCATGGCATTCGTCGAGCGCAATGCCGAGATGATCCGGAATCTGCAGGAGCGCGGCCTGGTCGATGCCGAGCTGGATGCCGCGATCACCTCGCAGGCGCTGTCGAGCATGGTGAGCCGCATGGCCTATTTCGTATTCGTCGAGGGGCAGAAGATCTCCTTCGAAAAGCTGGTGAAGACGCTGAATCAATTGTGGTTCAACGCCCTTCAGCTGAAGGAAGTTCGCTGAGCCGGCATCGGCCCGGTGCCAGCTGTATTCACTTCGATCATCTCTGTGACCCGGATCACGCGCAATGCGATCGCTCATGAACTTGACGTCGAATTCAAATTCGGTGACGCTGGGTCGGGCACCTCAGCATCAGGAAAGGCTTACGACATGGGTCGTTTCGACGGAAAAACGGCGATCGTCACCGGAGCCAGCCGCGGTATCGGGCTGGCCATCGCGCAGCGGCTGGTGGCCGACGGTGCGCGGGTCTGTGTGACCGCCCGCAAACAGGACGCGCTGGATGCGGTGGTCGCCGAACTCGGCGGACCCGAGCATGCCGTCGCCGTCGCGGGACGAGCCGATGACGTCGATCATCAGCGCGCGGCCATCGACCGCACGCTGGAGGCCTTCGGTTCGGTCGACTTCCTGGTCAACAATGCCGGTATCAATCCGGTGTACGGGCCGATGGTCGAACTCGACCTGGACGCCGCCCGCAAGGTGTTCGAGGTGAACTGCCTGGCCGCCATCTCCTGGGTGCAGCAGGCGCACAAGGCGTGGATGGGTGAGCACGGCGGCGCGGTGGTCAATGTCGCGTCCGTGGCCGGAATCAAGCCCGCGCCCGGCATCGGGTTCTATGGGGCGACCAAGGCGATGCTGGTGCACATCACCCAGGAGTTGGCGGTCGAACTCGGCCCGTCGATCCGGGTGAACGCGGTCGCGCCCGCCGTGGTGAAGACCCGCTTCGCCACCGCGCTCTACGACGGCCGCGAGCAGGAGGTCGCCGCGGCGTATCCGCTAAAGCGCCTCGGTGAGCCCGAGGACATCGGCAGCGTCGCCGCCTTCCTGCTCTCCGCCGACGCGGCCTGGTTGACCGGACAGCTAATCGTCGTCGACGGTGGGGTCACCCTCACCGGAGGTGTGGCGTGAAGGCTTGGCAGGTAACGGAACTGGGCGAACCGGCACAGGTGCTGCGGCCGGTCGAACTGGACGATCCGACGCCGGGGCCCGGCCAGGTGGTGGTGCGGACCCGCGCCGCCGCGGCGAACTTCCCGGATGTGCTGATGTGCCGGGGCGAGTACCAGGTCAAACCGGAACTGCCGTTCACTCCCGGAGTCGAACTGTGCGGGGAGGTGGTCGCGATCGGTGCCGGTGTCGACGGCATCGCGGTCGGCGACCGGGTGCTCGGCGGCGCGGCGCTGCCGTGGGGCGGATTCGCGGAACTGGCGGTCATGGACGCCGTCGATGTCTTCCCCGCCCCCGCGTCGCTCGACGATGCCGAGGCCGCCGCATTCTTCATCGGCTACCAGACCGGCTGGTTCGGGTTGCATCGGCGCGCGGGCCTGCGGCCGGGGGAGACGCTGCTGGTGCACGCGGCGGCCGGTGGTGTCGGCAGCGCGGCAGTGCAATTGGGCAAGGCGGCCGGGGCGAAGGTGATCGGGGTGGTCGGCAGTGCGGCCAAGGCCGAAGTGGCGCGGGCACTGGGTGCCGATATCGTGGTGGATCGCAGCGCGCAGGACTTCGTGTCGATCGTTCGGGACGCCACCGACGGCCGCGGTGCGGATGTAGTGTACGACCCGGTCGGTGGTGAGGTGTATCAGCGGTCCACCAAATGCATCGCCTTCGAGGGCCGCATTCTCGTCGTCGGTTTCGCGGGCGGGCAGATCCAGTCCGCCGCGCTCAATCACGCCCTGGTGAAGAACTATTCGATCGTCGGTCTGCACTGGGGTCTGTACCGCGGTAAGGATCCGCAGGCGGTGCGCGACTGCCACCGGGAGCTGACCGGACTGGCCGATCAGGGTCTGGTGAAACCACTGATCGGCGAGCGGCTGCCGCTCGATGATGTGGCCGCCGGACTGCAGCGCCTCGCCGACGGCAAGACCGTCGGCCGCATAGTTTTCGAACCATAAACGGTGCCAACCGAATTCGACAAGGGAGAACCGTAATGAGCAGTGAGACAGCCCGTACCGCCATTGTGACCGGTGCCGCGCGCGGCATCGGCGCGGCCGCCGCACGGCGGCTGGCGGCCGACGGATTCGCCGTCGCCGTCCTGGATCTCGAGGAAGAGGCGGGCAAAGCCGTTGTCGCCGAGATCGAATCGGCTGGCGGCCGGGCGCTCGCGGTGGGTGCGAACGTCGGCGACGAGCAGGCGGTCGCCGCGGCGGTGGAGCGGGTCGCCGCCGAACTGGGCGCGCCGACCGTCCTGGTGAACAATGCCGGCGTCATTCGCGACAACATGCTGTACAAGATGACCGTCGACGACTGGGACACGGTCATGAACGTGCATCTGCGCGGGTCCTTCCTGATGAGCCGCGCGGTGCAGAAGTACATGACCGAGGCGCGCTGGGGTCGCATCGTCAATCTCTCCAGCACCTCCGCGCTCGGCAACCGCGGCCAGGCCAACTACTCCGCGGCCAAGGCCGGATTGCAGGGATTCACCAAGACTCTCGCGATCGAACTCGGCAAATTCGGGGTGACGGTCAACGCCATCGCGCCGGGCTTCATCGAGACCGAGATGACCGCCGCGACCGCCGAGCGTATGGGTGTTTCGTTCGAGGAGTTCAGCAAGACCCTGGTGGCGCGGATTCCGGTGGGACGTGTCGGCAAGCCGGAGGATATCGCGCATTCGGTGTCGTTCTTCGTCAGCGAGGGCGCGTCGTACGTCACCGGTCAGGTGCTCTACGTCGCCGGTGCGCCGACGGTCTGAGTGTGGGGGCGAATATGAAGATATTCAATGGAATCGGTGAGCTGGAGCAGGCCGTCGGCACCCATCTCGGCTACAGCGAGTGGCATACCGTGACCCAGGAGCAGATCGATCTGTTCGCCGCGGCGACCGGTGACCACCAGTGGATCCATGTCGATCCGGTGCGGGCCGCACAGGGCCCGTTCGGCACCACCATCGCACACGGGTACCTGACCCTGTCGCTATTGCCCCTGCTGGTCTCGCAGGTATATCGCGTCGACGGGCTGAAGATGGGTATCAACTACGGCTGCAACAAGGTTCGCTTCCCGTCGCCGGTGCCCTCCGGCAGTCGGGTGCGGGCGGGAGTGGAGCTGGCGGAGATCAAACCGACCAATGCGGGAGTCCAGGTGACGGCCCGGGTGACCATCGAACGCGAAGGTGGCGATAAGCCCGCCTGCATTGCCGAGGCGCTGTCGGTTCTGGTGCCCTGAAGAACTGAAAAAGTGACCGCCGAGCACTGTGTGTCCGGCGGTCACTTCGTTCGAGCGAGTATGCGAACCAGACTGTCTCCCTGACGATATGAGCAGGGGGACGGGCAAGTGTCGGCTCAGAATCCGGCTTCGGTGGCGACCCGGTCGGCGGTGTCGACGAGTCCGTCGATCAGATCCGTAGTCGGAGTGCCTGCCATGGCACGGTTGCGCGGGTCGTCGAGGGCGCGACGGAACACACCTTCGGCGATGATCGCGAGCTTCCACAGGCCGAGGGCATGCCAGAAGCCGAGTGCGCGGCGGTCCCGGCCGGTGATCGCGAGATATTCCTCGACCAGTTCGGACCGTGACGGAAACCCTGGGAGAGTGCACATTTCGGTACCCGGGATGGCCGCTTCGCCGGGCATCGGCCAGTAGGCGAGCAGACTGCCGATATCGGCGAGCGGATCGCCGAGGGTGCACAGCTCCCAGTCGAGTACGGCGGCGATCGCACCCGTATCCGGTGTGGTGATCACATTGCGGAGGTTGTAATCGCCGTGCACGAGCGCGAGTTCGCGCTGTTCGGGAACGGCGATTCGGAGCCGTTCGGTGAGGCGGTCCACCAGCGGCAGGTCCCGGGTTTTCGACTTCTCCCACTGTGCCGACCACCGTTTGAGCTGTCGTTCGGCATACGGTTTGTGACTGGCGAGGTCGATCAGCGCGGTGGCTTCCAGGTCGACGGCATGGATTCGGGCCAGCGTCTGCACCAGTGACAGCCCGGCGCGGCGGCGCAGGTCGGGGGTGAGTCGTTCGGCGGTCTCGACCCCGTCGATGACCAGCCCGTCGACGAATTCCATGAGCACGAGCCGGATATCGCCCTCGGACCGGACATCGTGCACGCGCGGCACCGGGACATCGGTAGCTGCCAGGGCCGACATGACGCGGGCCTCCCGCGCCACATCGTGCGCGGACGCGAGCAGGTGGCCCAGCGGCGGACGGCGCAATACCCAGCGCCGCCCTTCGGCATCGGTGATCAGGAAGGTCAGATTGGACTGGCCGATGCCGACCCGTTCGGCCCGCACCGGCGCGGTACAGGCCGAACCGAGTCCGGACACCCAGTCCACGAATGCGGCCGCATCGATATCGAAGCCGGTCGCGTCCGCGGTGGGCCGAATGAGTTCGCTACTTGTCTGCATTCGTTCCTATCCGTCCTACGCCCCGCCGGCCCTGAACTTACCCAGTTCGGCGTGCGCGATGGTCCGTTTGTGCACTTCGTCCGGACCGTCGGCGAGACGCAGCGTGCGCAGGTGCGCGTACATGCTGGCGAGCGGGAAGTCGTCGGTGACACCGGCCCCGCCGTGCACCTGGATCGCCCGGTCCACGATCCGCAGCGCCATCTCCGGTGCGGCGATCTTGATCGCGGCGATCTCGGTCCGGGCCGCCTTATTGCCGACCGTATCCATCATCCAGGCGGCCTTGAGGGTCAGCAGCCGGGCCTGTTCGATATCGATGCGGGCCTCGGCGATCCAGTCCTGGATATTGGCGCGCTCACTCAGCTTCTGCCCGAACGTGATTCGCGTTTCGGCGCGGGCGCACATCAGCTCCAGCGCGCGTTCGGCCATGCCGATGGCACGCATGCAGTGGTGGATGCGGCCCGGCCCCAGGCGGGCCTGGCTGATGGCGAAACCCTCGCCCTCGCCCTTGAGCACATCGGTGATGGGGACCCGCACATCGGAGAAGTCGATCTCGGCATGGCCCTCGCGGTCGGCGTAGCCGAAGACCGGAAGATTGCGCATGACCGTGACGCCCGGCGCGTCGATGGGCAGCACCATCATCGACTGCTGCCGGTGCTTGGCCGCGTCCGGATCGGTCTTGCCCATCACGATGAGCACCTTGCAGTTCTTGTGCAGAGCGTTGGAGGCGAACCACTTGCGACCGTTGAGCACGTAGTGGTCGCCGTCGCGCACCATGCTCAGCTGGATATTGGTGGCATCGGAGCTGGCGACGGCGGGCTCGGTCATCGCGAAGGCGGAGCGGATGGTGCCCGCGAGCAGCGGTTCCAGCCAGCGTTCGCGGTGCTCCTGGGTGCCGAAGAGGGTGAGCACCTCCATATTGCCGGTATCGGGGGCCGAGCAGTTGCACGCCTCCGGTGCCAGATGCGCGCTGCGGCCCATGATCTCGGCCAGCGGGGCATACTCCAGGTTGGTCAGGCCCGGACCCCATTCGGGATGCGGATGGAAGAGGTTCCACAGGCCGCGGCCACGGGCCTCGGCCTTGAGTTCCTCGATAATCTGCGGATGGTGGTGCGGATCGCCGGATGTGGCCATCTGCTTCTCGTACACCGCCTCGGCGGGGTAGACGCATTCGTCCATGAAGGCGAGCAGATCGCGCTGATATTGCCGGGCGCGGTCGGATGTTGTGAACAGATCCATCGATGCTCCGATCGTCGGTGCGAGCTGTCGAAAGCGACTGCGCCGCAAGGTGGGTGGGTCAGTTGAGGTTTTGTCCCCGCGGCCCCAGCGCGGGCCACAGCCGGGCGGCCGTCGATTCGGCGTCGCGGTGCACAATGCCGCCGAGTCCGAGCAGTTCGGCCGCGGTGATGTTCTGTTCGAGGTCGTCGACCATGATGGTCTGCTCCGGCGCGGCGCCGAGTCGTTCGCAGCCGATGAGATAGGCCCGGCGGGACGGTTTGCGGACGCCGATCTCCGCGGAGATGGTCACCGCGTCGAACATGGTCGGCAGGTCGAAGCCCGCATAGCAGTCGTCGCCGAGCGAATTCGACAGCAGCCCAACGCGATAGCCCGCGGCGCGGACATCGGCGACCAGTCGGATCATCGCCGGGTCGGGATGCAGCCGAGACTGGATGCGATCGACCAGGCCCACGGCCTCGATATCGGCGCCGTGCGCGCGCAGTCGCCGCGCGAAACCCTCCTCGAACGCGTGCTGACCGATGCGGCCCTCTTCGTGATCCACCAGCAGCGCACTGCTTTCCGGATCACGGGTGAGCAGCCGCAGCGGCAGCCGCGAATCGCCCAGCTCCGCGCCGAATTCGGCGAATGCGGTGAGCACGGCCGTGGTGAGCACCCCGCCGAAATCGAACAGCACCGCGGTGCGCCCGCTCATGTCAGCGACCTCCGGTAGCGCTGCATGCCCGCGATCCACCGGTCGTGATCGGAAACCTTGCGGTGCAGGAATTCTCGGACCTCCGCATGCGGCAGGATGAGGAACCGCTCGTCCTCGACCGCCTCGATCACCCGATCCGCTACGTCGAGGGGACGCAGTACGGCCCCGGCTCCGGTGACGGCCCGGGTGGCGAGGTCGCCGACGGGTCCGCCATCGGCGCCGAGTCCGGTGAGCATGGCGGTATCGACACCCATCGGGCACAGGCAGCTGACGCGTACCCCGCGGTCCCCGTAGGTCACCGCCAGCCATTCGGCGAATCCGACCGCGCCGTGCTTGGAGACCGTGTAGGTGGCCGAACCGATCTGGGTGAGCAGCCCGGCCGCCGACGCGGTGCTCACGAAATAGCCGCCGCCGCGCTCCAGCCAATCGGGAACGAGCAACCGCGCCGCCCGCACATGGGCCATGACGTTCACCTGCAGCGCCTGCTCCCACTGCGTGTCGCTGGCGTCGAGTCCGGGGCCGCCGCCGACACCGGCATTGGCGAAGAACATGTCCACCGGACCGAATTCGCTGGTGGCCGTATCGATGAGCTTGCGGAGGTCGGATTCGGACGCGGCGTCAGCGGCCAGCCCGGACACCGCGCCCGCGAATTCGGCGGTCAGGCGGCGGGTGGTCGCCGCGAGCCGATCGGCGTCGCGGTCGGTGATCAGGACTCGGGCGCCGTGTTCGAGTAGACGTTGCGCGATGGCCGCGCCGATGCCGCCAGCGGCGCCGGTGACGATCGCGACCGCGTTGCCTACCTGCATCAGCCCTCCTCAGCAGTCAGTCGGACCAGCATTTTGCCGGTATTGGCGCCGCGCAGCAGGCCGAGGAGGGCGTCGACGGCGGTGTCGATACCTGTCTGCACCGTAGTGGGGACGCGGAGGCTGCCGTCGCGCACCCAGTCCGCTGCGAGTGCCGCGTATTCCGGTGCGAGGTCACTGTGGTCGGTGACGATGAAGCCGCGCAACGACAGTCGGCGCACCACCGCCAGCGCCAGATTCTTCGGGCCGGGCGGTGGGGTTTCGGCGTTGTACCCGGCGACGGCTCCGCACAGGGCGATGCGGCCGAAATTGCGCATCGAGCCGATCGCCGCCTGCAAATGGTCGCTGCCGACATTGTCGAAGTAGACGTCGATGCCGTCCGGGGCCGCCTCGTGCAACCGTTTCCCCAGACTGCCCGCCCGGTAGTCGATCGCGGCGTCGTAACCGAACTCCTCGACCAGCCGCCGCGCCTTCTCCGGACCGCCCGCCGACCCGATGATCCGCGCCGCACCGAAGTGCTCGGCCACCCGGCGGGCGGCGAGACCGACGGCGCCCGCCGCACCCGAAATGAAGACGACATCACCCGGCCGGACCGGCGCGATTTCCTTCAGGCCGACATATGCCGTCAGTCCGGGGATGCCGAGCGGGCCGAGGTAGCTCTCGGCCGGAGCCAGGGTGGTATCGACGACTCGCGCGTGCCCGGCGTCCAGCAGCGCATACTCCCGCCATCCGAGATCGTGCAGCACGGTCGCGCCGACTTCGACGCCGGGCACTCCCGAGGCGACGACCGTACCGACCGCGCCGCCGTCCATGGCGGCGTCGAGCCGGAACGGTGGAATGTAGGACTTCACGTCGTTCATGCGATTGCGCATATAGGGGTCGACCGACATCCAGTCGTTGCGAACCAGCAACTGCCCGCTGCCGGGATCGGGGACATCCGTCGTCACGATGCGGAAATCGGATGGTGCGGGTTCCCCGGTGGGGCGGGCCACCAGATGTACCTCTCGGCTCTTCACGGCCAGAAACCTCCATGCTCATGCGCGACGATCAAGGTGTCCGTCGGGAGCGGACCGAGCCCCGGGACGGCTCCGACATTAATTGAAGTTGACGTCGGATTCAATTGTGTTCCGCCGGCCTGCGAGTTGCCGCTGCGATCGGTGCGGGTCCGCGAACTCGTGCTACTACGCCAGGGACCGATCTATAGCTGATATTCCGGAGTATTACACCTACCGGGTGACATGGCGGCGTTCGAGCCGCTGAGATCGGCCTCCGTGATCAGGGGCGTTCTACCTCGTACCCCGATAGGGCTTTGCGGAGGAACGGACGCGGGATATCGGGGGCCACCACGGGGTCCGCGCACAAGGCTTCCAGGATGCGGCGCAGTGGTCGGCCCTCGTCGGCCACGAAGCGGATCAGTCCGTGCTCGGCGCAGCGCGCAAGCGCCGGGGCCGCGGCGGCGATCGCGTCGTCCATCCGTCCCGCCTCGGAAAGGCATGCCGCCCAGAGGAGTTCGGCTGTCGTAACGTCACGGGGCCGGTTGTCGGTGGCGATTTCGCGCACCAGAGCCTCGGCGCGTGTGCAGGCCTGCTCGGTTGCGGCGGGGGAGTGCGCGCCGAGCAATAGCCGAATCGCACTGTCCTGCTGGAATTCCGCGGTAAGCGTGTGCAAGGTATTCGGCAGGCGGCGATACGGCGGCAGCTGGACCAGCACGTCACGGTCCGGTGGATCGATGGGCAGCCCGATGCGCACGCGTTCGTTCACGATCCGCGCGGCGAGCCGGGGCAGTGCGAGGTTCTTCGCGATCTCGGCCCCCTCGGTCAGTCGGGCCTCGGCTGCGTCCATATCTCCGCGCAGTGATTTGACTCGCGCCCCGATGGCGTAGGTGGCCATCATGATGTCAACGAGTGCGAATTCCGGTCCCAGCGCGGCACTGTCGTCGAGCAGCGCCTCGGCCTCGGCGATATCGCCGACGTCGTATCGAATCGCGCCGAGCAGAGCCGAAGCCAGCTGGGCGCCGTAGGAGTGCATTCCGAGCGTCTGCGCCAGGGCGAGCCCGGTGCGCAGCTCGGATTCGGCCGCCGCGATATCGAGCTGTTCACTCGCCGCCAGACCGGAAAGACAGTAGCCGTATACGATGCCGAAGGGGCCCTTGCGCTTCGGGTGATACGGCGCGGCCCACCGCTGCCACCGGCGCGCCTCGTCGAAATCGAAGTTGTACAGCGCGCACATGGACGCGACGTTGGCGCCGATCATGGCATAGAACGAGTCGATCGCCCCCACCGAAGCGTCTTGCTGCAGGCGCTGCTGGACCAGCTCCGGCAGGCACTCGAAGTCGTCGGCGAACAATCCCGATGTGGCGCGGATCAGGGCAACCTCGGCCCGCATATCGGCGGTGTCGGTCTCGTCCCGCATGCCCGAATCCAGCATCGCCTCGACCATATCCAGTGCGGTGCGGGCGGGCTGGAGGCGTTGCAGCGTCACATCGGACCAGGCCACCAGCAGCTGCAGCCGCGGGTTCGTATTCGCATAGGCCGGTGGCAGCTTCGCAACCAGTCCGAGCAGTGTCGCCATCTTCGACCGTTCCAGCAGCTCCAATCCGTGTTCCTCGATAATGCGCGCCGCGCCGGGAGCGTCGTTCGCGGCCAAGGCGTGGTCGACCGCTTCGTGCAACATCCTGTGGTCCGCGAACCAGGTCGATGCGGCCGCGTGCAGCCGCCGCAGCCGCGTCGGGTCCTGACGAGCGAGCCGGTGCCGCATCAGATCCGCGAAGAGCCGGTCGAATCGGAACCATTCCGACTCGTCATCGACGCGACGCAGGAACAGGTCCAGATGCTCGGCCTCCTCGAGCATTTCCTGTCCATATGTCACGTCGGCGAGTGTGTTGGCGAGGTCGCCGCAGATGGTATCGGTCACCGAGGTGGACACCAGGAAGTCGAGCAGGGCGGGGTCCACTGTGTCCAGCACATTCGCCGCGACGTATTCGCTGATGGCGTAGCCGTGCCCGGACAGCCGTCCGATGTATTCGGCGGGATTTTCCTTGCCGCGCAATGACATCGACGCGAGTTGCAGCGCGGCCGCCCAGCCCGCGGTCGATTCGCGCAGCTGCGTCATATCGGCCGCGGTCAGTGGCAGCTGATTGACATCGAGGAGGAAGGAACTGGTCTCCGCATCGTCGAAGCGCAGATCTTCGGAATCGACTTCGACGAGTTCGTCGCGCACGCGCATCCGGCTGATCGGGAGTCCGGCCGGGCTTCGGCTGGTGACGATGAGGCGCAGATGGTGGCAGGCATTGTCGAGCAGGAATTCCATTGCCGCGAGCGCACTGCGATTGGTGACCTGGTGCCAGTCATCGATGACCACCGCGAATGTTTCCCCGCTGGAGTGGATTTCGTTGATCAACGCGGTGATCACATAGCGGGTGGCGTCGGTCGCGCGTTCCTCCAGGATCTGGTTCAGTTCACGGCCGAGCGTCGGTCGGATCCGGCGGATCGCCTCGACCAGATGCGCTAGAAACCAGACGGCATTGTTGTCATCGCCATCGATGGTGAGCCAGGCGACCTGGACCCCCTCGGATTCCAGGGTGCTCGCCCATTGAGCGGCCAAGGTGCTCTTTCCGAATCCGGCCGGTGCGTGGATCACGGTCAGCCGACGCTGCTGGCCTGCACGCAGCATGCTCAGCAACCGGGGACGGCCCACGAGCGCGCGCGGCGGCGTCGGTGGCCGGAATTTGGTCAGCGCGGCCGGTGGGACCGCAGGTCCTACCGGTTGGGGTAGAACGTACTGCGGTGCGGCCGGTTCGGCGCGGACCGCGCGGGCGGGACCGGCGGCCGGAACCTGATCGCGCAGTGCGTCCCGCAATAGATGCTGGTAAGCGGCAGCGGATTCCGGGCGGGCCGCCGGATCGATCGCCATGGCCGCTTCGATGGCGGCGATGGCATCGGCCGGAATCGCTGTCCCCGTCAGATCCGGGATCGGCTCGGTCGTCATGCGCACGAATTGCGCCATTACGCTCTCGCCGGTCCGGCGTTCGAAGGCCGCGTGCCCGGTCAACAGGCAGAACAGCGTCGCGCCGAGACTGTAGATATCCGAAGCCGGGCTCGGTTGCGCACCACCCAGCACCTCGGGTGCGGTGAATGCGGGTGTGCCGGTGATGTGTCCAGTCGTCGTCTCGAAGCCGCCGCCGATGCGGGCGAGGCCGAAGTCGGCCAGTTGCGGTTCGTCGTAGTCGGTGACCAGGATATTGGCGGGTTTCACATCGCGGTGGATGGTTCCCTCGGCATGCGCGGCGGCCAGCGCCCCGGCGATGCGTTCACCGATGGACAGCACCTCGTCCCACGGTATCGGTCCGGTCGTGCGTAGCCGGTTCTCCAGCGAACCTCGGGAGTGGAACGGCATGACGATATAGGGCCGACCGGTCGCGGTGATACCGGCCTGCAGGATCTGCACGATGTTCGGATGCCCCGACAACCGCCCCAGCGCATGCTGTTCGCGGACGAACCGTTCCCGGTCCTCACCGCGGAATTCCGCGGTGAGGACCTTCACCGCCACGGCGCGGTCCAGCGATCGTTCGAAGCAGCGGTAGACGACGCCGAAACCGCCCCGCCCGATCTCCTCCGCGTCGAAGAATCCGGCCGCGGCCAGCTCGGCAGCGAGACCGACCTGCAGGTCACGCTGGGTTGTGGTGGGGTCGAATTCCGGCATGGCCTATTGCCTCACCATGCCGAATTCCGGTGATTCGGCATCGGCGGGAGTCGCCGCGTGGCTTCGCACCGGCTGCGGAGGTAGCAAACCATACGATCACCTCACGAGGCAGAACATTGGCCCCGACAATCCGATCATAGCGACCATCACGGTTGCCGCGGCGTCTCATGCGAGAACCACTGTGTTGCAAGGACTTGCGGACTAAATGTGGCTTGGTCCGCAGGCGGGAGACGGCGAAGGCCGGTATCGCGATCGTGGCGGCAGCTTTCGGGACGGTGTGATCAGCAGCTATCGGCGCGCGCCGGCGCGGCGGTGGGTCACTGTATCCGCTGACAAGCGGGCACCGGTGCGCCTCCGCCGTACCGGTCCACCGTCACGCCCGGGGGTTTGCAGCTCCGGCAACTCGAGCCTCCGCGTCCTCGACTCACCTGAGACCACAGTTCTCGGATCGCGGCGCTGGCGTACAGCGCCGCGGCGCCAGTGGAGGCGGCCGAACGGTGGTTGGCGAAAGGTGTCGACGAAGGCCCCGATGGCGTCGTGCCAGCCCTGTTCGGCACACTGTTGCAGCTGAGTTGCTGACCATTTCTGCGTTTATGAGGAAATCATCATATTACGTGTTATCGTACCGACGTAGTGCGTGCTCGCTCCGTTGCTGTGTCCGTTGGTGTCTCGAGGAGAGGACCCGCGTGTCTCGGTATCTGTTCGCGCTTGGTCGGGTGGTTGTGCGTCGCCGCTGGTGGGTGCTGGCGGTGTGGATCGTGCTATTGGTCGGCGCGATCTGTTTCGCTGCGGGAACCGGCGGGAAGACGAACGACAATTTCACGGTTCCCGGTACCGAGTCGCAGGATGCCGTGTCATTGCTGCGGCAGCGGATGCCGACGTTCAGTGGTGCGCAGATGCAAGTCGTGTTCGCTACGCCCGGTCTGGCCAAGGTGACCGACCAGCAGGTGCGGACCGAGATCGAACAGATGATGACCGGGTTGCAGGGACTCCCGCAGGTCGCTGTGGTCGTCGACCCGTTCCAGGCCAAGGCGGTGTCGCCGGATCAGCGTGTCGCACTGGGCACCGTGCAATTCTCGGTGTCGGCCGGTGAGGTCGGCGGGGACACCCTAGACGAGGTGGAGCGCCTCGCGGCCCCCGCGCGCGAGGCCGGTCTCGACGTGCAGTTCTCCGGTGCGGTGTATCCGGGCTTCACGGCCGAGATCCCGCACACCCCGGAGCTTCTCGGCATTGTCGCGGCATTCGTCATCCTGCTGATCACCTTCGGTGCGGTGGTCGCCGCGGGGTTGCCCATCATTACGGCGTTGGTGGGTGTCGGTATCGGGCTCACCGGGATTCTGGGAGTGGCCGCCTTCGTCGACGTGCCGTCGGCCGCGACATCGCTGGCCCTGATGCTCGGTCTGTCCTGTGGCATCGATTACGCGCTGTTCATCCTGTCGCGGCATCGGCATCACATCGTGCTGGGAATGGCTGCGTCGGAGGCGATTCCGCTGGCGGTCGGGACAGCGGGCAGTTCGGTGGTGTTCGCGGCGATAACGGTCATCATTGCGCTGTGCGGGCTGACGGTGGCGGGCATACCGTTCCTCACCGTCATGGGTCTGACGGCCGCCGGCACGGTGCTGGTGGCCATGCTCGTCGCATTGACGCTGCTGCCCGCGCTGCTGAGCTTCGCCGGTGACACCGTCGCGAGGTTCATCTCACCGCCGCTGCATCCGGGCAAGGCGGAGGAGGTGGCGCGCATTGCCGCCTACGAGCCCGAGCGCACGGCCGGGCATGCCTGGGGACGTTTCGTCACCCGATACCGTATCCCGTTGCTGGTCCTCGGCATAGCGATTCTCGTCGCCGCGGCCATTCCGGCCACCCGCATGGACCTCGGGCTGCCCAGCGGTGCCACCCAGCCGGAGAAGAGCACCGCCCGCAAGGCCTATGACCTGGTCAGCCGGTCCTTCGGCCCCGGTTTCAACGGACCCCTGCTGGTGGTCACCGACCTGTCCAAGGCCACCGGCTCGGACGCCGCGCAAACGCTGATCGGCCGGCTCCAGCAGGAACCCGACGTCGCCGCCGTACAGCCCGCGGCCTCTGGGAACGGGTTGGTGCTGATCCAGGTCGTTCCCAAGACCGGCCCCAACGACTCCGCGACGACCGATCTGGTGAACCGGTTGCGTGACGACCGTGACCGCATCGAAAGCGGCACCGGCGCAACGTATCTGGTCGGTGGTACCACGGCGGCCAATATCGACACCTCGAAGCGGCTGGCCGGGGCACTGCCCATCTTCCTCGCGGTCGTGGTGGGTCTGGCGCTGCTCTTGCTCACCATCGCCTTCCGTACGATTCTCGTCCCGCTGACCTCGATCGTCGGCTTCATCCTCTCGGTGTTCGCCGCCCTCGGTGCGCAGGTGGCGGTATTCCAATGGGGCTGGGGCGCAAGTCTTTTCGATGTCAACAAGGCGCAGACGCTGAGCTTCCTGCCGATCATCACCCTGGCCATCATCTTCGGCCTGTCCAGCGACTATCAGATCTTCGTCGTCTCGCGGATCAAGGAGGAATACACCCGCACCGCCGATGCGGTCGCCTCGGTGCAGAACGGCGTCGCGCACTCCGCGCGCGTCGTCACCGCCGCCGCGTTGATCATGTTCGGAGTGTTCGTCGCGTTCACCACCACCGACAATCCGATCGTCAAACCGCTGGCATTCACCCTGGCGATCGGCGTGCTGTTCGATGCCTTCATCGTCCGGCTGACCTTGGTGCCCGCGGTCATGGCCCTGATCGGCAACCGGATGTGGTACCACCCGCGCTGGTTCGCCCGCTACATCCCCGACCTCGATATCGAGGGTGCCGAACTCGAACGCCGATTCGCCCACGACACCGAAGCCGAAGTGCCACAGGGCATTACCGAACCGTCATGACGCTCGTTCGCCAACGGCGACGATGCGGCGATCCCGAATACCACCGCGATCGTGACCGGGCCATCGGCGGGTATCGGCGCCGACATAGGACAGCTCCGTGCTGACATTGGCGTTGCTGGGCGCGGTACCGATCAACGGGTGGCGAATCGGACCCCGGCAGTCGGGCCGGTCGGCCCGGTGCGGGGTGGACCTTCGGCCCTGCCGCGAGGTGGTCCCGAAGACAACGATGTGAAGAACAAGCAAGCGCCCACTGGCCGCGCTCTCGGATAACGCCCACCGCTTCGTCGGCTACCTCGAGGAGGACGATGCGCTCGCCGATGAGTGGGTGTTCGTTTCGGCACACCCGGTCTTGCTCGGTCAGAACGACCGCACCCGATGTCGATGACGGGAGGAGTTATGGGACATCTGGAACTGCACGCACACATGAAGATTCGTCCAGGTCAGCTGGAAGGGTTCAAGGCTCTGGCGGCCGAGATCATGCGGCTGACCCAAGAGAAGGACACGCAGACCCTTCGCTTCGACTGGTTCATCAGCGAGGACGGAAGCGAATGCGAGGTCCACGAGGTGTACCCGGGCGGACAAGGGCTGATCGAGCACAACGCACATGTCATGGACGCGCGGGCGATCCTCTTCGAGAAGTACGCCTACGACCACCGCATGACCGCCTTCGGCGAGGTCTCCCAGGAGCTCAGGGAACTCGCATACAAGCACGCCGGAGGAATCGCTGTTTACTCGTTCCTCCAAGGCCTCGGAACCGCGGCGGCTGTCTAGGCCACCAGGAAGGGATGTGAGGTCGTGGCCGAGATCCGTCTGCTGGAACGGGTGACCGCTTCGGACCTGTTCCTGCTGCTCTGGGACGACTACGGCTGGTCCACCGACATCGGCGGGCTCGCCATCCTCGACGGGACAAGCCTGCTCGACGAGGACGGCGGCGTCCGACTCGACGCGGTCCGGCGACACCTCGAGCCGAGAATGCACTTGGTGCCTCGCTTCAGGCAGCTGCTGTACCGGCCTCGCCTCGGGCTGGGCTGGCCACTGTGGATCGACGCGCCCTCCTTCGACCTCGCTGAGCACATCCACGTCCATGCGCTTGCCGCGCCCGGCGACCAGGACCAGTTGTTGCGGACATGCCAGCAGCTGGCCCGGCGACCGTTCGATCCCGCCCGGCCGCGGTGGGAGCTGTGGCTGCTGCCCGGTCTGCCGGACCACCGGGTCGGTGCGTTCTTGAAGCTGCATCACGTCCTCGCCGACGGCCCCGCCGCGATGGCCGCCTTCGGGGCGCTGCTCGACCGGACCGCTGACGCGCCGGTCGAGGGTGCACCGCCATGGACGCCAGCACCCACCCCGTCCACCGGTGAACTGCTCCGCGACAACCTGCGCCGCCGCCGACGGGAACTAGGGCTCGGGTGGTCGGGCCTGGTCCATCCGACCAGAACACTGCGCCTGGCGCGCCGCGCGTTACCGGCCTGGCGGGAGGTGCTCACCGAAAAGCCGGCCCCACGAACCAGCCTCAACCGCCCCGTAGGCCCCGAGCGCCGACTGACCATCGTCCGCGGCCGCCTCGACCCCGTGAAACATGTCGCCCATGTCCATCACGCCACGGTCAATGACGTGGTGCTGACCGCGGTTGCCGGCGGCCTGCGCCAGCTGCTCGCAAGCCGTGGCGAGGATGTCCAAGGGCTCGTCCAGCGCGCGATGGTGACCATCTCGCACCACGAAGCGCGGCCCGGCGAAGCGCAAGGCAATACGCCCGGATGGATGATGGTGCCGCTGCCGGTCGGTGAACCGGACCCGCTGCGCCGGCTCACGTTGATCGCCGCAGAGACAAGCGCACGGAAGCACAGGGCTCGCCCCGAGGCGGGCAGCGGGATCTTCAGATTCGTTGTCGGCCAGCGCATCTGGTACCGGCTGTTTCCGCGGCAGCGGTCAGTGAACCTGGTCGTGAGCAACGTCCCGGGTCCGCCGATGCGGCTGTATCTCGCCGGCGCGCCGCTGCTGGAGGTGTTCCCCCTACTGCCGCCCATGGGCAACCTGACTCTCGTCGTTGCCGCCCTGTCGTACGCCGGCCAGCTCAACCTCACTGCCGCCGCTGACCAGGACAGCTGCCCGGACGTGGAGGTGTTCGCCCGCGGGGTGCGCAGTGCCCTCGACGACCTCGCGCAACCGGTCCTGGGGTCTGAGACCGGCGGTCGGGCCGGTGCCACGGAGCCGGTACCGACGCCCAACGCGCCGGCTACATCGCGTCGGTCACCGCGGTGATCGATCCCGGCGCCGCTGTGCTGACGTTGATCATGGTCCGAGGAACAATCGTTCGCACGGCAGGCGCGGCAGCAGCCGACGGTTCTCGACGGCTTTGTGCATCAATTCGATTGTGCACCAGCGCTTTCTTTTCCAATCGTGGACCAAATTGCGTGCTGCCGCAGCGGTGGCGGTGTAGTCCAAGCCCCTACCGGCCAGCCAGATCCGCAGGTGCAGATCACCTTCCGGCGGAGTCCATTGTTCGGAATTCACGGCTTATCGTTTCCTCGGGCAACGCAATGACCAGTCGACATTTCCGGATGAGTCCTACTTGTGTGCGGCGCGACAGCGGTCGCCGCCGTACGAGGCCGCCGGATATGGGGGCTGCGAGTCCTGCGTCGCTGCTGCCGCGCACGGATGCCGTGGCGGACGGGTGGGCAGGTCCGATCACGGGCCACCCAGGTCGGCCGCTCCCCTCATAGAAGCGGCCGGCCGGGAGCCGATGACGATTAGGTGCTGCTAGGCGACTGCTTCGGTACGCGTGGCGTATCCGTGTGCCTCGGCCACAGACTCGGACGGATTCCGATCTTCATCTGCACTCCTCGTTCTCGGCGGTCAGGTGACGGTGACCCGCCGCACTCTGTCGGGAGTTAGTGTGAAGATTATGCGTACGGTTCTCTATAATTCTGAAGATAATTCTTTATTCCGCAGGGGAAAATTTCCAATGATCGGTTCGACATAGCGGATGGCCTGCTCGATCGAAGCTTCTTCGGGTCCGGTCGCGTCGGACGGGTGTCCGGATCGGCCGCGGAGTCGCACCACGCCACGTACCCGGATTCATAAGATCGCCCGCGATGAATGCGCCCGACAGCCGGGCGACCGGGACTTCCCCGCGAGCCGGGGCAGTGTCGCGGACCTGCCGGCAGGGATCCGATCCCTCCGCAGGTGGGGCGCTTGCCCGAGTAGCCCGGACTTCGATGCTTCCCCACTCGTGACGAGGCCGTCCGGGAGCACGCGGGCGTCCTACCGGACGAGCGATTGTCCGAGCGGCGCGCGGTCGGAGATGTCCGGGGAACGATGGGCCGTCCGGCCATGATGGGATCATGACGAGCATCGGCAGGGGTGTGCTGGCCACAGGGACCGCGCTGGTGCTGGCGATCGGGACCGGATGCGCGCGGGAATCGGGGTTCGCAGGGCTTCGGTTTACGGTTGCCGAGGGCCTGAACAGCAACGAATTCGTCCGGGAGGGGCCGGTCGCGGCGCATCTGGTGTTGCGCTCGGGCCGGGACCCGCGGATGGTGGTGGCCTTCCCGGCCGGTGACAGCGGCGTCGGAGTATGGTTCGCGCCCCTGTCCGCCCCGGCCGCCTGGACCGTCACCGGTGCGCCGCAGCCGCGCCGGGAGAGCGATTCTCGCGGGCGGCCGCTGTACGGTATCGCGTTCGAGGCCACCATCGCGGCGCCGGAACTGGTACTGAACCAGGCGATCCTGTCCAGTGTCCGGGTGCTGCGCGATTTCGATCAGTACGGCACGGTTGCGCCGGAAGTCCTTGTCGCACCTACCGTTTCGGGCAATACGCTCGGCTGGGCGCGAGACCGCCTCGACGGCGCGCCCGGCTACCGCCTGACCATCACCGTGACCGACGGCAGTGTGCGACCGGGCGGCACGGCCCTGGCTGCGGGTGCCGACGGTCGCATCGGCCTGCGGATCTCCTCGCTGACCGGTGACACACCACTGACGCCCTTGCCGGGGAACGATCTGCTCAACGGCACGCAGCGCCGTCTCGGCTCCGCGGAGAACACGCTCGCGTACCTGGGCTACCGGGAGAAGTTCCTCGCCGGCTCATGGCATTTCGACACCTACTTCGGCCGGGACACCCTCATCTCGCTAATGCTGCTCATGCCCGTGCTCGCACCCGCGGCAGTGGACGCCGGACTGGATTCGGTCCTGACCCGGCTGAGCCCGGACGGTCGGGTCGCCCATGAGGAGTCGGTATCGGAACACGCCATCCTCCAGCATCGCCGCCAGGACGGGACCGCCAGTGCCGCACCGATCTACGACTACGCAATGATCGATGAGACCTATCTGCTGGCACCGGTGATCGCCGCCTATCTGCTCGACGACCGTGCCGGTTCGGCGCAAGCCCGCGACTACTTCCGAGCCGATCCCCGTCGCGCGACCGATCTGGTCGGGAACCTGCGACGCGTCGTGGCGACGGCGGGCGCGTTCGCGCGGGATCCGCGGTACGCCAATCTGATCGGGCTGCCGCCCGGCCAGGCGGCGGGACAGTGGCGCGACAGCGCCGACGGCCTCGCGGGCGGGTGGTACCCGTACGACGTGAACTGCATACTCGTGCCCGCCGCGCTCGAGGCTGCCGCACGCTTGGCCGGAAGCGGGCTGCTCGATCCCGCACTCGGCGCCGCGGACCGGGCGGCGTTGGCCCAGGCCGCCGCCGACGCGACGATCTGGCGCTCCACGGCGGCCCGTCTGTTCTCGGTGACCATGGGCACTGCCGACGCCGCCCGTGCCGCCACGGCCTATGCCACCGAGGTCGGCGTCCGGCCCGACGACGCGCTCGCCGCGCTCGGCTCGAATCCCTTCTCTTTCAACGCCATTGCCCTGGACGCCGACGGCGGGCCGATCCCCGTCGTGCATTCGGACGAGGTCTTCGACCTGCTGTTCGGCGCACCCGCGCCCGAGGCGCTCGCGCGCGAGATCGCGATCATGGCCGCGCCGTTTCCGCTGGGCCTGACGACCGGTGCGGGCGTGCTCGTCGCGAACCCGGTCTTCGCCGATCCCGATGTGCGGCAGCGGTTCACCGCACATGACTACCACGGGACCGTAGCCTGGTCCTGGGTGCAGGCCGCCTTCGCCGCGGGTCTGAACCGCCAGCTCGCCCGGACGGACCTGCCCGGCGCCGTTCGTGATCAGCTGATCGTCGCGCGAAAAGCCCTGTGGCAGACGATCGATGCCGTCGCGCCCATGCGGAATTCGGAACTGTGGAGCTGGATCTACCGCGACGGCGCCTACCAGCCGGTGGCCTTCGGCGCGGAAACCGCCGACGTGACCGAATCTGATGCCGCCCAGCTGTGGAGCACGGCCTACCTCGCCATCGCCCCGCCGTGATCGTCCCGGCACCCGGACGCCATCGGCGGCAGAGTGGTGACCACACGAAGGGGATGAGTCGTGTATGGGTGGCCGCCGTAGTGCTTCTTCAGGCGCTCGAGGTTGGCGGATTCCGTGTCGTCGGCGAGAGCTTATGCTGCGACGCCGAACTTGCGACAGGTTTGTTGGCGGATTTCTGGGCACGATCCGCGCACTCGCACCGCTAGCGGGTCAGTGCCCGGCCGCGTACTTGCCGGGACGAGCATGGCTGGAAATTCGCGCGCCGACGATAGCGCCGACTCGCAACTGTCTGGCCTGGCTAAATCAACTAGTGTGGGGCTACCCGCTCGCGAGCGGGGGTTGGAATGCAAGCAAGTACATCATTTGCCAGTCGGGTGGTCACGGGACGGCACAATGGATGACATGTCAACGGGTGGCGGGGACGCCACTTGGGTGCCAGCGCAGGCGTTCGGCCGCTATCGGCTGCTGTCGCTGCTGGGGCAGGGCGGCATGGGCCAGGTGTGGCGGGCGCAGGATTCGCTGACCAACCGAGTGGTGGCGCTCAAGCTGTTGCCCGAGCGCTTCGCCGATGACGAGCAGCTACGCGAACGGTTCCGCCGGGAGTGCCGCGCGGTCGCGCAGTTGACCGAGCCGCATGTGATCCCCATCCACGACTTCGGCGATATCGATGGTCGGCTCTATCTGAATATGCGCTTGATCGAGGGCACCGACCTGCGCAAGGTGATCACGCGAGAAGGAGCCCTGTCGCCGCGGCGGGCAGTGGCGATCATCGCGCAGGTGGCCGGCGCGCTGCAGGCGGCCCACGACGCCGGGCTGGTCCACCGCGATGTCAAACCCACCAACATCCTGCTGGGGGCCGATGAGTTCGCCTACCTGATCGACTTCGGGATCGCCCACGCCGCCGACGACCGTACGCTGACCTCGACCGGCGAGACCATCGGCACCGTCGCCTACATGGCGCCGGAGGAGATCGCCGCGGAGGTCAAGGCCGATGCCCGAGTGGACGTCTACGCGTTGACGTGCGTGCTGCACGAGTGCCTGACCGGCCACCCGCCGTTTGCGAGCACGTTGGGGATGCAGGGTGTGCTCGCCCATCACCTGCACACCCCGCCCCCGCGTCCCAGCACCACTACACCCGAGGTACCGGCTGCGTTCGATGCGGTCATCGCCAAGGGAATGGCCAAAAACCCCGGCGATCGTTACCAGACCGTGCGCGAGCTGGCCGCGGCGGCCTCGGCCGCGATGGGCGATTCCGCGGTCGACACCACCGGGGGCATGGCTGCGCGCCATGGGCGGCGAATCAGATTGTCGCCCAGGACCGCCGGGCTGCTCGCCGCTGCAGTCGCGGTGACGGTGGCGGCCACCATAGCCTTCGTCATCGGCGTCCAACGGGAACCAGGCGGCGGTGGCAACTCGCCCAAACCTATCGCCCCGGGCTACTCGTCACAGATTGCACTGCCGTTTACCAGCGTCAGCCTGCCCACCGGTGTGGCGGTCGACACCGCGGGCAATGTATACGTCACCGACATGGCTAGCGATCGGGTGCTGAAATTGGCGGCCGGCGCGTCGACGCCGACCCCGCTGCCGTTCACCGGCCTGAAGAACCCCCAGGATGTGGCGGTCGACACCGCGGGCAACGTATACGTCAGCGACACGAGTAACGATCGGGTGCTGAAATTGGCGGCGGGCGCGTCGACGCCGACCCCGCTGCCGTTCACCGGCCTGAAGGATCCCCATGGCGTGGCGGTCGACGGGGCGGGAGCCATATACGTCGCCGACCGGGGCAATGATCGGGTGCTGAAATTGGCGGCGGACGCGGCGGCGCCGACGACGCTGCCGTTGACGGGGCTCCAAGGTCCCGATGGTGTGGCGGTCGACCCGGCGGGCGACGTATACGTCACCGAATTGGGTAGCGAGCATGTGACGAGGTTGGCGGCGGGCGCGCCGGCACCGACCGTGTTGCCGTTCACCGGGCTCAAAGATCCCCAGGGTTTGGCGGTCGACCCGGCGGGAGACGTGTACGTCGTCGACTGGGGTAACAAATGGGTGGTGATGTTGGCGCCGGGCGCGTCGACGCCGACCCCGCTGCCGTTCACCGGCCTGAAGAACCCCCAGGGTGTGGCGGTCGATGCGGCGGGCGACGTATACATCACCGACCTCGGCCAAGATCCGGTGGTCAAACTCCAGGCCGGCTGACCCCTGGACTGTTTCATCCACGTCGGCCGCAAGTCGCGTCAGGGAGTTATGGCCTCGATCCGGGCGAGGTGGGCGGTGAGGATCTCTTCGAATGCGGCGCTCCGGTCGGCCCCGAGGGGGCGGATCTCGCGGGCGAAGTGGGCCAGGGCGGGGAAGCGGTCGGGGTCGGCGCCCAGGACTGCGACACGGAACTGCTCCATGCCCTGTTCGTACTCGCCGGGGGTGAGGGTGCCGATGCCGGCCTCGGAGGCAATCAGCGCGGCGAGGAGAATCACGATCCGGTGGTAGTGGCGCGGAATCTCCTCATCGGGCAGGCCCGAGGCCCGCAAGGCCTGTAGCACCTCCTCCATGACCAGCCGGGAACCGGTGCCGCCGGAGCCGTAGCGTCCCCAGATTGCGGCGAGTTGGGGGTGCTGACCGAAGGCCTCTCGCACGCGCAGGGCTGTTGCGGTGATGCGCTGCTTCCAGTCGCCCCCAGGGCGGTAGCCGTCCATCGCGGCCGCCAGGATCCGGTCCACGACCGCGCGCAGCAGCTCGGTCTTGTTGCGGAAGTGCCGGTAGAGGCTGGAAGAGTCGGTCCCGAGCGCCGCGGCAAGCTTGCGCACGCTGAATGACTCGGCGTTGCTCGTGCGCAGCAGCTCCGCCGCCGTGTCCAGGATTTCTTCGGTCGACCAACGCCTTCGGCCTGCCATCTCGCCCCTCTCGTCCAGGCTCAGCCTAACCTATGCACTTGCCGTTGCACGCAGTGCGTGCAACGCTAAGCGCACATGCTGGCTGAGAGGCCTGGCCGGGAGAAGGAGAGATGCAGACATGAGCGAGACCACTGCTGTGCAGCGGCCACCGGAGCCGGAGTTCTCGGCGATAACAACCGAGGAACTGATCGCCTACCGCGACGCGGAGAATCGCTGGCGGGCCTCCAGCGCGGCGTGGCCGATCATCGGGGAGCCGGACGCCGGGGCCGCGATCGAGTGGCAGGAATTAGCGCTGCCGGGCCGCGACCTTCCGGTCCGGGTGTACCGGCCGGCGTCGACGGGCGACGGCGCGGCCGACACCCGAACCGACCTGCCACTCGTGGTCCATGTGCACGGAGGCGGTTACGTGGGCACAGCGGCGCAATGTGACTGGACCAACAGCCACCTCGCCGCCCACCTGCCCGCGCTCGTCGTCTCGGTCGAGCACCGCCTCGTCGCCCCGGACAGCCCACTCGCGAACGCCGCCGACGACGGCTGGGACGTGCTCGAGCACGTGGTGCAACACGCTGCGCAGTGGGGCGTCGACCCGGCGCGCACGGCCGTCTTCGGCGAGAGTTGCGGCGCGCTGATCAGCGCCCTGACCGCGATCCGGGCCCGGGCGATCGGCCTGCGGCTCGTCGCGCAGGTGCTGGTCAACCCCGTAGTCGAGGTGACCGAGACGATGTATGACTATCCCTCTATCTCCGAGTACGCATACAGCCCGACCCGCGCCGTTCCGGTACTGCGGCTCTTACAGCGGCTCGCCGTCCCGCCGGGAACCGACGCCCGCGCATTCTCGCCGCTGTACGCGGACGACCTGAGCGGGCTCGCCCCCGCGCTGGTCGTGGTGCCGACCCGGGACGCAGTCGCCGATCACGGCCGCCGCTACGCCGAGCGACTGCGGGCGGCCGGGACGTCCGTGTGGCTCACCGAATACCCAGGAGCGCGGCACGCGTTCCTCACCCTGTCCGGCGTGGAACCGCAGGCCGGGGTCGCCCAGGCGGAGATCCTCGAGTTCCTGCGCGCGGCCCTGACACAGAGTGACGGAGGAACGACGCAGTGCACCCCCCCGGGCCCTGCGGTCTCCCGGCTCGGCCTCGGCTGCATGAGTATGACCGGCAGCTACGGTCCGGCCGACCTACCGACCACTGGTGTGTAAAGCCGAACCGAACTGTGTTGGCTTGTGCGCGAACGTCTTTCTAGTCCAGCAGCGCGTAAACCGTCTCGCGTACCTGCGGGTGATAGCGCGTCAACTGAGGCGCGATGCGGCGCGCTTCATGCAGCGAATCGAGCGCGTGACGATGATCCCCGTGCAGCAGCCACGCCCGCGACAGGTCGATCCAATAGTGCCCGCTACGGCTTGGCGCGGTGCCACGTGGCAGGCGAATCGTGGCCGTCCGCGTGACAGCCGTTGTGCCATCGGACAATTCGACAGGTACGGCAACCCGGTGAATCCCGACGTTGGCCGCGCCGAACTTGGTGCCGTAGTAATTCGCGCGCTCCTGCCCCGGCCTGATCTGTTCGACAGCGGCCGACGGATGACTGTCGGCAAGCTCGGTATCGCCGATCCGTGCGGCCAGAATCGCCGCCCGCAGATGCAGCACACCCCGCGCAGCCGATGCGGGCGCACCAGAGGGTGCGAGATCAATGAACGTCGAGGCTCGGTTGATAGGCGCAGCCCGACTCGATGCGAGCCGTCGAACGTCGGTGATCAGAACCATGTCAGGGACGGCCAAGAATAGGGCCGTGACCTCCTGGTTCTTCGGTGGGCGCAGAGGGGTTCGAACCCCCGACCGCTGGTGTGTAAAACCAGAGCTCTACCACTGAGCTATACGCCCGGGATCCGTCGGTGGGTTACCGACGGGCCGGTCTAGGACTCTAGCGCGGCGAGCGCTTTCTCCCAAGCCGCCTGGTCACGGGGCTCGCCGGGGCCGTTCATTTCGGCGAAACGGATTGCGCCGCCGCGGTCTACGACGAAGGTGCCGCGGTTGGGGTAGCCGGACTTCTCGTTGAAGACGCCGTAGGACTGGGCGACGGCGCCGTGCGGCCAGAAGTCGGACAGCAGCGGGAAGATGTAGCCCTGCTCGGCGGCCCAGATCTTGTGGGTGGGCGGCGGGCCGACCGAGATGGCGAGTATCTCCGCATCGTCGTTCTGGAACTTGGGCAGCTCATCGCGCACCTTGCACAGCTCGCCCTGGCAGATCCCGGTGAAGGCGAGCGGATAGAACACGAGCAGCACGTTCTTCTTGCCGCGGTAGTCCGAGAGCGTGACGTACTGGTTGTTCTGGTCCCTGAGCGTGAAATCCGGCGCGACAGTGCCGATTTCCAGCGGGCCAACCTCGAGTGGCATCACTGATCCTCCATCGTGTCGGGCTGCGCCGGGCGGTGGGAACACCGCCCGGCGAAACCATAGCGAAGCGGTCAGCGCTGTTTCGAGGGTGCCTTGGGCTGCACGAGGCGGCTGCCGGACCAGGCACCGAGGCTGATCGCCGACGTTTGCGTCAGACCCGCGGTGGGCGCCGCTTCGGCGATATCGCTCGGATCGACATGACCAGGTTGCCCGGTCTTGGGGGTGAGCACCCAGATGAAGCCTTCGTCGGCCAGCGGGCTGATGACTTCCATCAGCTCATCCGCCAGATCGCCGTCGCCTTCACGCCACCACAGCAGTACGGCGTCGACGACCTCATCGGAGTCTTCGTCGACCATCTCCCCGCCGCTGGCCTCTTCGACGTCGGCTCGCAGGTCGTCGTCGGTGTCCTCGTCCCAGCCCAGCTCCTGGACAACCATGCCGTGTGTAATGCCAAGCTTCTGAGCGTAATTCTGCGCGTCCGCCGCGGCGACCACGGTGGTGTCCTCCTCAACTCCAGACAATAGTTAGTTGCAAGCGAACATGGTTATCGCCTCGAGCGCAAGCTGATCGGAGGAAATACCCACGGAATGTCGCATGACAACATCGTGTCATCGACCGATTATCGCCACCCGCACTCGGTTCGTGGGATGAATCAGCGTTTCGGGCATGCGTCCTTGACCGCGTTGCGTGCGTCGTTGACCCGTTTGCTGGCGTCGTTGAGCGCGCCGACCGGCGCGGTGTAGGTCATTTTGCGGGTTTCGGCGGCCAGCTGCCGGGCGGCGGCGACGTATTCGGTGAATTTCGCCTGCAGGTCGGCCGGTAGCGCGCCGTTGGCGTTGTTCACGCCGGTCTCGACCTTGGTTGCGGCGTCCTCGAGCGTCTTGGCGGCGGTATCGCGCTTGGCGTTGTAGTCCGGCGCGTTCGCATCGTGGGCATCTACGAAATCGTTGTACTTGGAGACCCCGACGCCTGTAGTCGTGGGGAATTGACCACAGTTGTCGCTGATCGCCTGTGCCTGTGCCGCGGCCTTGCGCGAGGAGGTGGCCGCCGCGGAGGACGAGGCCGCCTCGGTCTTGTAGGCGGCTAGTTCCGAGGCATTCGGATTGGCAACGCCGTCAACGTGTTTCGCACAGCCGGCGACGGTAAGGCCGATCACGACTGCCGCTGCCGCGCACACCGCTCCGAACCCGCGTGGGTCCAGCACCTTCATCGTCCTCCCGGCTCCTCTTTATCGTCGGCGGTACTCGACTCACGTTCCCTGCGGAACCGTACTGTAGATGCCCCTGACATGATGACCTGGGCCACATCTTCCGCAAGGATGGAGGTGCGCCCGAACCTAACGTAGACGGGTGGTCCGCCAACCAAGCGTGCCCATCCGGGGAAACAGACGCCCATCAGCTTGTTCACCCCTGTACGAGGAGCAGATTTGACCGACCTGATCCACTCTTCCGCACCAGCGAAATCCGCTGGTGACAACTCCGCGCCCGGCGATCCGAACGGATCGCACGTGCCGCCGACCGGCGGGCGGGTGCGGGTGATCCGCGAAGGGGTGGCGTCCTACCTACCGGACATCGACCCGGAGGAAACCTCCGAATGGCTCGAATCGTTCGATGACATGCTCGACCGGGAGGGTCCGGGCCGCGCGCGTTACCTCATGCTCCGGCTGTTGGAACGCGCCGGTGAGCGTAGGGTCGCCATTCCATCCCTGACCTCCACCGACTACGTCAACACCATTCCCACCGAGAACGAGCCGTGGTTCCCCGGCGACGAGGAGGTGGAGCGACGCTTCCGGGCCTGGATTCGCTGGAATGCGGCGATCATGGTGCATCGGGCGCAACGTCCCGGAATCGGTGTCGGCGGTCACATCTCGACCTACGCGTCCTCGGCGGCGCTCTACGAGGTCGGCTTCAACCACTTCTTCCGCGGCAAGGACCACTCCGGTGGTGGCGATTCGATCTTCATCCAGGGGCACGCCTCGCCGGGCATCTATGCCCGCGCGTTCCTCGAGGGCCGGTTGAGCACCGACCGGATGGACGGCTTCCGGCAGGAGTACAGCCACGGCGGTCCGGGGCACGGCCTGCCGTCGTACCCGCATCCGCGGCTGCTGAACGACTTTTGGGAGTTCCCGACGGTGTCCATGGGCCTGGGCCCGATGAATGCCATCTACCAGGCGCGGTTCAACCACTACCTGCACGACCGCGGCATCAAGGACACCTCCGATCAGCACGTCTGGGCCTTCCTCGGCGACGGCGAAATGGACGAGCCGGAGTCGCGCGGCCTGATCCAGGTGGCGGCGAACGAGGGGCTGGACAATCTCACCTTCGTCATCAACTGCAACCTGCAGCGTCTCGACGGGCCGGTGCGCGGCAACGGCAAGATCATCCAGGAGCTGGAGTCGTTCTTCCGCGGCGCGGGTTGGAACGTCATCAAGGTCATCTGGGGTCGCGAGTGGGACGCGCTGCTCGGCGCCGACCGCGACGGCGCGCTGGTGAATCTGATGAACAGCACCCCCGACGGCGATTACCAGACCTACAAGGCCAATGACGGCGCCTATGTCCGTGACCACTTCTTCGGCCGTGACCCGCGGACCAAGGCGCTGGTGCAGGACCTCTCGGATCAGGACATCTGGAACCTCAAGCGCGGCGGTCACGACTACCGCAAGGTCTACGCCGCCTACGCGGCCGCGATGGCGCACAAGGGTCAGCCGACGGTGATCCTGGCCAAGACCATCAAGGGCTACACCCTCGGCAAGCATTTCGAGGGCCGCAATGCCACGCATCAGATGAAGAAGCTGACCCTGCAGGACCTCAAGGACTTCCGTGACCTGCAGCGGATTCCGATCTCCGACGCCGAACTGGAGAAGGATCCGTATCTGCCCCCGTACTACCACCCGGGTATGCAGGCGCGTGAGATCCAGTACATGCTCGATCGCCGCAAGGCGCTCGGCGGGTTCCTGCCCGAACGGCGCGCGGCGGCTAAGCCGCTGCAACTGCCGGGCGACGAGGCGTACCGGTCGGTGCGCAAGGGTTCCGGCAAGCAGAACGTGGCCACCACCATGGCCCTGGTTCGGCTCATGAAGGAGCTGTTGCGGGACAAGGAGATCGGCAAGCGGATCGTGCCGATCATTCCGGACGAGGCTCGCACCTTCGGTATGGACTCGTGGTTCCCTTCGTTGAAGATCTACAACCGCAACGGGCAGTTGTACACCTCCGTCGACGCGGAATTGATGCTTGCCTACAAAGAGAGTGCTGTCGGGCAGATTCTGCACGAGGGCATCAACGAGGCCGGTTCGACCGCGTCGTTCACCGCGGCAGGCACCTCCTACGCCACCCACGGCGAGCCGATGATCCCGCTGTACATCTTCTACTCGATGTTCGGTTTCCAGCGCACCGGCGATGGATTGTGGGCTGCCGCGGATCAATTGGCGCGCGGTTTCGTACTCGGCGCAACCGCCGGGCGAACCACGCTGACCGGTGAGGGTCTGCAGCACAACGACGGCCACTCGCTGCTGCTCGCCTCCACCAATCCGGCCGTGGTCACCTACGATCCCGCGTTCTCCTTCGAGATCGCGCACATCGTGCGGGACGGCCTGCGCCGGATGTACGGCGGCGGCACCCCGCAGCCCGGCCCCGGCGCACTGCCCGGTACGCATCCGCACGGGTCCGCGGGCGAGTTCGGCGGCGAGGACATCTTCTACTACATCACCCTCTACAACGAGCCGTATGTACAGCCCGCCGAGCCCGACGATCTCGATATCGCCGGACTGCTCAAGGGCATCTACCTGTACAAGCGCGGCGGCGAGGGCAGTGTGCGCGCGCAGATCCTGGTCTCGGGCGTCACGGTGCCCGACGGCGTGCGGGCCCAGGCGCTGCTCGCCGAGGACTGGGGTGTGCAGGCCGATGTCTGGTCGGTGACCTCGTGGGGTGAGCTTCGCAAGGAGGCCCTCGACAAGGAGATCGCCCAGCTGCGCAGTCCGGGCACCGACGCCGGGGTCCCGTATGTCACCCAGGCACTGGCCCGGGTCGATGGTCCGTACGTGGCCGCGACGGACTGGATGCGTGCGGTGCCGGACCAGGTCCGCAAGTGGGTTCCCGGCGACTTCACCACGCTCGGCACGGACGGTTTCGGTTTCTCCGACACCCGTCCCGCCGCGCGCCGGGTCTACAACGTCGATGCGCAATCGATCGTGGTCGCCGCGCTGGCCGCACTGGCACGGACCGGCAAGATCGATCCCGCGAAGGCCACCGAGGCCGCGGTCAAGTACCGCATCGATGATGTCGACGCCGCGCCGAAGTCGGCTCCCGGCACCGAAGATGAACTCGCATAGCGGACGATTGGATGGTGGAACGTAAACCGCCGCGGCCGCGTCGGATCTCCGAAGGCTCCTCCGAGCACGAGGTGTATCTGCCGACGGGCGCACTCTCACCGAACCGGCAAACCCGTGACCCGCTTCCGGACACGCTGCTCAAACGCGTGAAGCAGTTCTCCGGACGCCTCTCCACCGAGGCGGTCGGGTCCATGCAGGATCGGTTGCCGTTCTTCGCCGATCTGGACGCCGCACAGCGCGCTGGCGTGCAGATGCTGGTGCAGACCGCGGTGGTGAACTTCCTGGAGTGGCTGCAGGACCCGGAAAGCGATATCCGGTTCAGCCTGGATGCCTTCCAAGTGATTCCGCAGGATCTGGCGCGGCGGCTGACGCTGCGCCAGACCGTGGATATGGTCCGCGTGGCCATGGAGTTCTTCGAACAATGGCTGCCCGCGCTCGCGCGCAATGACCGGCAGCTGGTCGCGCTCACCGAGGCGGTGCTGCGGTACGGGCGTGAGCTCGGCTTCGCGGCCGCCTCGGTGTACGCGAGCGCCGCGGAATCGCGTGGCGCGTGGGATACCCGACTGGAGGCGCTCGTCGTCGATGCCGTGGTGCGCGGCGATTCCGGTCCGGACATGCTCTCGCGGGCCGCGACATTGAACTGGGACGCCACCGCACCGGCGACGGTGCTGGTCGGCACCCCGCCGGGGGATCAGGGCGTATCGATGGTCGGTTCGGTGCACACCATCGCCGCGCGGCATGGCCGCGCGGCGCTGGCCGTCGTCCAGGGCTCGCGACTGGTCATGGTGGTCAGCGGAAATCTCGGCGATACCTCTTATGCCTCACCATTTCTCACGGATCTGCTGGCCGAGGTGTTCTCCGACGGTCCGGTGGTGATCGGCCCGACCATGCGGACTCTCGGCGCGGCGCATGCCAGCGCGGTGGAGGCGCTGGCCGGAATGGAGGCGGTGGTCGGCTGGCGCGGGGCCCCGCGACCGGTGCACGCGGCGGAATTGCTGCCCGAGCGCGCACTGCTGGGCGATCGAGCTGCGATCGACGCGTTGAACGAGTATCTTGTCCTTCCGTTGGCCGCCGCGGGTTCCTCGCTGGCGGACACACTCGAGGCCTATCTGGACGGCGGCGGCGCTGTCGAGACGTGTGCCAGGCAGCTGTACGTTCATCCAAATACGGTCCGCTATCGCCTCAAACGGATAGCTGAGATCACGGGCCGCGATCCGATGAATCCGAGGGATGCGTACGTACTCCGGATCGCTGCAACAGTGGGTCGTTTGACACGAACTCGTAACGAACCGTCAACACCTGTCCCAGAAGTCACTCAATACTCGGCGGGTAACGAAGGGCTGTAACGGATTCGGCGAACCGGTCGATCGGGACACGCCACATGGGATTTTGTGGGACCCCCACAAAAGCGAGCAAAAAGGTTCATTCGCGTCGACATCTCGTGCGGCGCACCTCACAGTGTTCTCTTAGAGGTGTGATCGCGTTGTTCGCCCCTGGACAGGGGTCCCAGACACCCGGCATGCTCGCGCCCTGGCTCGACCTTCCAGGCGCGACCGATCGCCTCGCCATCTGGTCCAAGGCCTCCGGCCTGGATCTGCTCCGGCTCGGCACCACCGCGACGGCGGAGGAGATCACCGACACCGCCGTGACCCAACCACTCGTCGTGGCCGCGGCCCTGCTGGCATATGCCGAAATCGAGCCGGAGTCGCTTCCGGCGGCTACCATCGTTGCCGGACATTCGGTCGGTGAGCTCGCCGCTGCCGCGGTCGCCGGAGTCATCTCCGCCGACGAAGCGGTGACCTTGGCCGCCATCCGCGGTGCGGAAATGGCCAAGGCGTGCGCGCTGGAACCGACCGGCATGTCAGCGGTGCTCGGTGGCGATGAGGCCGCCGTGCTCGCGCGGCTCGAAGAACTCGACCTGGTCCCGGCCAACCGCAACGCAGCGGGGCAGATCGTGGCCGCCGGACGTTTGACCGCCCTGGCGGAACTCGCCGCGAACCCGCCCGAGAAGGCGCGGGTGCGTGCGCTGCCCGTCGCGGGGGCGTTCCACACCGCGTTCATGGCCCCGGCCCAGGATGCTGTGACGGATGCCATAGCCAAGATCACGCCGAACGAGCCGACCCGGACCCTGCTTTCGAACTTCGACGGCAAGCCGGTCGCCTCGGGTGCCGACGCGGTCGCTAAGCTCGCGGCGCAGGTCACCCGGCCCGTCCGGTGGGATCTGTGCACCGAAACCGTGCGACAGGCGGCGGTTTCGGCCGTGGCGGAGTTGCCACCGGCGGGCACGCTCGTCGGTATCGCAAAACGGGAGATGAAGGGCACGCCAACCTTGGCCCTGAAGACCCCCGAAGACCTCCCCGCGTTGGCCGGGCTCAGCACTTCCGGCTAGCTTTCCACCGGCGATTGTGTAATCAAATGCACGATCGTGACCGAGCAAGCGGTAACCATCGGCTCGCTCGATTCGAAAAACAACAGTGAAGCCCTACAAAGTAGATAAGAAGGGAGCCACGAAGTGGCCGCTCTGACCCAGGAACAAATCGTCGAGGAACTCGGCAAGATCATCGAAGAGGTGACCGGTATCGAGCCCTCCGAGGTGACGATCGAGAAGTCCTTCGTCGATGACCTGGACATCGACTCGCTGTCCATGGTCGAGATCGCGGTTCAGACCGAGGACAAGTACGGCGTAAAGATCCCGGACGAGGATCTGGCCAGCCTGAAGACGGTCGGCGACGCTGTCGCCTACATCCAGAAGCTCGAGGCCGAGAACGCTGACGCGGCCGCGGAGCTCAAGGCCAAGTTCGACGCCGAGTAGGGCCGACACTGTGACCACTCCTTCCACCTTGAACGGGAACTTCCCCAACGTCGTCGTTACAAGCCTGGCGGCGACCACGTCGATCGCTGGTGATGTCGATGCGACGTGGAAGGGACTCCTCAACGGCGAGAGCGGCATCGACGTTCTCGAGGATTCCTTCGTCGAGGAGTACGACCTTCCGGTCCGCATCGGCGGTCACCTGAAGGTTCGACCCGACACCCTGCTGAGCCGTGTCGAATGTCGGCGCATGGCCTACGTCGAGCAGCTCGCGACCGTTCTCGGTCGTGAGGTCTGGCAGAACGCGGGCAGCCCCGAGGTCGACCCGGAGCGTCTGGGTGTGGCGATCGGTACCGGACTCGGTGGCGGAGACGCGCTCATCGACTCGGTCGACAAGCTGAAGAACGGTGGCTATCGCAAGATTTCGCCGCTGGCAGTTCAGATGGTCATGCCGAATGGTCCGTCGGCCGTCGTCGGCCTCGAATTGAAGGCCAGGGCAGGAGTGGTCACTCCGGTCTCGGCATGCTCATCGGGCTCCGAGGCCATCGCCAATGCATGGCGAATGATCGTCATGGGTGACGCCGATATGGTCGTCACCGGTGGCGTGGAGGGTTTCATCGATGCGGTGCCGATCGCGGCATTCACCATGATGCGCGCGATGAGCACCCGCAATGATGATCCGAAGGGGGCCTCGCGTCCGTTCGACAAGGATCGCGACGGTTTCGTCTTCGGTGAGGCCGGTGCGCTGATGGTCATCGAGACCGAGGAGCACGCCAAGGCACGTGGTGCGACGATCCACGCGCGGCTGCTCGGCGCCGGTATCACCTCCGACGGCTTCCACTTGGTCGCACCGGACCCCACGGGCGACGGTGCCGCACGGGCGATGACCAGGGCGATGCAGACCGCGGGTCTGACGCCGAAGGACATCACCCACATCAATGCCCACGCGACCGCGACTCCGATCGGCGACACCGCCGAGGCGAACGCGATCAACAAGGCCGTGGGCAACCACGCTTCGGTGTACGCGCCGAAGTCGGCACTCGGGCACTCGATCGGCGCCGTCGGTGCGCTCGAATCGGTGCTCACCGTGCTCAGCATCCGGGACGGCCTCGTGCCGCCGACGCTGAACCTGGAAAACCAGGATCCGGAGATCGATCTGGATGTGGTGCACGGCGAGGCTCGCCGCCAGGAGATCGAGTACGCGATCAACAACTCGTTCGGTTTCGGTGGGCACAACGTCGCGCTCGCCTTCGGTCGGGCATAGCCGCTCGGTAACCGATTCAGTCTGTGCGGGGCCCCGACATGGCAGCGCAAGCTGCCGCCTCCGGGGCTTGACCGCTCAGACTGGCTGACTGCACAACGATCCCGGTGGGGTCGACCAACGCCAAAGTCGGTCGACCCCACCGGTGTTCGACATACGCAGCCGCGGTAGCGGCGCACTGCCTTGAGGTGAGGAGAAAACGCGATGACAATTGTGGCTCCCGCGTTTCGACCAGAAACTGCGACCGATCCGCGTGATCCGCTCGGTCGGCTCCAACGCTTCTTCGACCCGGGAACCGTTCTGCCGCTGCACCCGCGCGACAAGTCCGGCGTGCTGGCCGCGATCGGCGAGGTGGATGGTGTCCGCACCGTTGCCTACTGCTCCGATGCCACCGTCATGGGCGGCGCGATGGGCGTGGAGGGCTGCAAGCACATTGTCGACGCGATCGATACCGCCATCGACTCCGGCATTCCGGTAGTCGGCATCTGGCATTCCGGCGGCGCTCGCCTGGCCGAGGGTGTCGAGGCGCTGCACGCGGTCGGGCTGGTCTTCGAGGCCATGGTCCGCGCGTCGGGACTGGTACCGCAGATTTCGGTGGTACTCGGCTTCGCGGCCGGTGGTGCCGCCTACGGTCCCGCGCTGACCGACATCGTGATCATGGCGCCGGAGGGGCGGGTCTTCGTGACCGGTCCCGATGTGGTGCGCAGTGTGACCGGTGAGCAGGTCGATATGGCGACCCTCGGTGGTCCGGAGACGCACGGCAAAAAGTCCGGTGTCACCCACATCGTGGCCAATGACGAGGCCGATGCGCTGCACCGCGGTCGTCGCTTGGTGTCGATGTTCGCCGAGCAGGGCGAATTCGATCTGATCGCCGCCGCACACGGTGACGTCGATCTGAAGGCGATGATGCCGGAGTCGGCCAAGCGCGCCTACGACGTGAAGCCGATCGTCCACGAGCTGCTCGACAACGTCGACGGTGAGTCCTCGTTCGAGGAGCTGCAGGGTGGTTACGCGCGCAGCATTGTCACCGGTCTCGGACGGCTCGGCGGGCGCACCGTGGGTGTGCTGGCCAATAACCCGATTCGCCTCGGTGGCTGCCTGAACTCCGAAAGTGCCGAGAAGGCCGCGCGTTTCGTGCGGTTGTGCGACGCGTTCGGTATTCCGCTGGTGGTGCTTACCGATGTGCCCGGGTACCTGCCGGGTGTCAGCATGGAGTGGGAGGGTGTGGTGCGCCGCGGTGCCAAGCTGCTGCACGCGTTCGCCGAGGCCCGCGTCCCACGCGTCACGCTGGTAACCCGCAAGATCTACGGTGGCGCCTACATCGCGATGAATGCCCGGTCGCTGGGCGCGACCGCGGTGTACGCGTGGCCCGGCTCCGAGGTCGCCGTCATGGGCGCCAAGGCCGCGGTCGGCATCCTGCACAAGAAGGCACTTGCGGCCGCGCCGGAGGACGAACGTGCGGCGCTGCACGAGCGTCTGACGGTCGAGCACGAGCGCATCGCCGGTGGTGTCGAGCGGGCGATCGCGATCGGTGTGGTGGACGAGGTCATCGACCCGGCCAAGACCCGCAGCACCATCGCCGCGGCACTGGCGGCAGCGCCGGTGCGCAAGAGTCACCACAAGAACATTCCGCTGTAAATCCAGTAGCGGAAGCGGGTCTCGGGATTTTCCCGGGGCCCGCTTTTAGGCGCTTGGTGTGGATCTGAGTCTCGGCGAGCAGATCACGGCAGTCGGCGTGTTGATATTGACCTCGAAAGGTATGGCGGGGGTTCCGGGGGTCGTCATTTCTTGCGCTCTCGGCGACGATCACCACCATCGGGCACGGGTCGATTCCGGTGGCGGTGGTCGCGCTGTTGCTCGGGGCCGATCGGCTGATGGATTCGATGCGGGTCACGGTGAATCTGCTCGGCAATTGCGTTGCGACGTTTGTGGTGGCGAAGTGGGAGGGGCAATTGGATTCGGAGCGAATGCGCAAGGTGCTGGATGGAGAACAGGTGCCGCCGTTGCAGGACGCTGATCCGATGGTCGCGTATTCGGCGGAGGCGGGCTGAGGAGCGGCGGGGAAAGCCGCCGCCGGGCAACGACCGATCGGTAGCATACGGCCGCCGGTCGCGTACCGGCACCGCGGGTGCACCGGCGAGGCGCATGTCTCCCTGCGATGCGATTGCTGCGGCGCCGAACTCACCGCCCGGGATATCACCGGAACCGGGTCCCGGAATGACGGAGACGCCCGGACGCCAGGCGGGTTGACCGGCCCCGGATTCGGCTCGCGCATACCGAATGAGCGCCTCGCAGGTCGTGCCCTGTGCGAGGCGCTCATTCGGTATGCGGCAGCTCGATAGTGACCTGAGGGGTGGGGTGTCGTGGCTGGGCGGCGGTCGAGACGCTGGAAATGGGAGTTTGGTGGGGCAGGTAATTCGGTGAAAGATGCCATACGGGTCCGACTCGGCTTGTACTCTGCGGGCTGGACTGAAATGCTGCTACTCCTGATCTCTAGAACGGGGAACGTGTTGAAGGTTTGTCTCGCCGCCGTATTCGCCTGTGGTGCGGTGCTTCTCGGCGCCACCGCATGCAGTAGCGGGACCGAATCGCATGGCGATCACACCCCGACCAGTGCGTCGACGACCGCGGTAGCGTCGACCAGCGCGGTCGCGCCGTCGAGTAGTGCGCCCGAGGCCCCTGCGCCCGCTCCGCAAGTGGTGCCCGCGCCGGAAGCGACATCGCTGGCGCCGCCCGCCCCGGAGCCGCAAGTGGCACCGGCACCGCAAGCGCCACCGGCGGCGCAGCCGGCACCGCAGGCGCCACCGGCGGCGCAGCCGGAACCGGCCAAGCCGGCACCCACATTGACCGCACCCGGATTCGAACCGCGCGCGGGCTACTGATAGCGGAGTGATCGTTTTGACCAGCAAGCTTTCTCGTCGTTGTGCCCGGTGGCTCGGGGCGATTACGGCGAGCGTCGCTGCCGCGGCCTGGGTGCCCGCGGCAACGCAAGCGGCTCCGGCCGCGGCACCGGGCAGTGCCCTGGTGACGCTCGGAGATTCCTTCACCGCCAACGGCTTCCGATGGGAAGTGGATGCGAAGGAGTGTCTGCGCGGACCCGCCTCGTGGCCGACGCAGCTGAGCCAATTGATGGGTGTCGCGGGTAGTCCGGACTTCGTGGACGCGTCGTGCTCCGGTGCGGCCATTCAGACCGAGCGGGGCTATTCGCTGGTTCAGGAGGCGATCAATGCCGATAAGGCGGGTGCGTTCGGCCCGCGAACCAAGCTGATCGCGATACAGTTCGGGCTCAACGACAGCTGGGGCGCGAGCGGGACCACGCTGTGGACCTCGCTGATCCCGTGCGTATTCAACCTCGCCGACGGATGTGGGCTGGAGGCGGCCGAACAGGGCCGGATCACCGACTATCGGGGCGTTTCCGGCAGTGACTATGCCCAGCGCATCCGCGAGGTGGTCGAATATCTGCGCTATTACGCGCCGCAGGCGAAGATCGTGCTGGTCGGCTATCCCGAACTGTTCCCGGCCGGGCAGGATTTCGCGTGTATCAGCGTGCTCGGCGTCGGGCAGTACGTACAGCCGAGGGGCGCGGCGCTGCTACGGTATCTGGATCGCATCAATGCGGCCCAGCGGGACGCGGCGGCGCAGCTCGGGATCGAATTCTTCGATTCCAGGGCGGTGACCGCCGGGCACGGATTGTGTTCGGCGCAGCCATGGTTGAACGGTGCGCTCGATCCGCGTGCGGATCTGGTCGGGATTCCGTTCCATCCCTCGGCGCACGGTGATTCGGTGGTCGCAGGAGCGCTCTACGAGCGGTACGGCAAGTGACCCAGCAGCGGCCCGCCCTGCCTTCGCTGACCGGAGCGCGGTGGTGGGCCGCATTCGCGGTATTCCTGTTGCACGCCTTGGTGTTTCTGCCGGTCTACCCGTTTCAGAAGTCCGAGTTGTTCCGGCATATCCATCAGGTGATGCCGATGCAGTTGGGCGCGGCCGGGGTCACGTTCTTCTTCGTGCTCTCCGGATTCATCATCTATTGGTCGTTCCGGCCGGGGAATTCGGTGCCGCGGTTCTACTGGCGGCGAGTGCTGAAGATCTACCCGACGCATCTGGTGGCGACGGTGGCGTTCATCGTGATCGCGAGCGTGCCGCTGTCCAGGTTGGTGGTCTGGGTACCGAACGTACTGCTGATCCACACCTGGGTGCCGAAGTGGACGACGGTCGGCGGGCTCAATGTGCCATCGTGGTCGCTGGTCGCGGAAATGCTGTTCTACCTGAGCTTTCCGCTTGCACTGCCAGTGGTGCGGCGCATTCGCGGCGATCGGGTGTGGTGGGTGATGGCGGGGCTGCTCGTGGTGATCCTCGCGCTGCACACGGCATACTTCCTGTGGGTTCCCGGACCAAAGGGCATCGAGAATGCCTTTGCGCCACGGCTTGTTCCGGGGGATGTATCGCCATACTTCGAGCTGCACGCGTCACCGGCGTGGTTCGCCCAGCCGGATATCCCTGTTGCTCCGGCCTATTGGCTCAGTTACACATTTCCACTGTCGCGGTTGCCCGAATTCTTCCTCGGGGTGTTCGCCGCGCGGCTGGTGCTGGAGGGTCGTTGGCGCAATACGCGGCTGACCTGGCCGCTGCTGGCATTGGCCGTCGCCTTCGCTGCCACCTGGGTGGTTCCGGTGAACTACAAAATGTCGGCGCTGCTGCTCGCGCCGATGACCGCGGTGGTCGCGACGCTGGCCGCGCGGGATCTGGCCGGTATGCGCGGGCTGAACGCCTCGCCCCGAATGGTGTGGTTCGGCAATATCTCCTTCGCCTTCTATCTGATCCAGTTCCCGGTGATGGTGCTGATCACCCGGCTGTTCATCGGCGGCAGGCAGTTCGGCCTGTTCGGCTGGCTGGGGTTCGCCGCATTGAGCCTGATCGTCGCGACGGCGGCGGCCGCGGCGATCTACCACTGGGTGGACGAACCACTCATGCGCCGCTTCTCCGGCCGCCGCACCGCGGGCCCGCCCGCGACTTCGGGGGAACCGGTCGACCGCGTTTCCGCCGTGGTTGGGTCATGACGAGGCAGAATCCCTGGCATGAATCCCGGGGACCCTGCCGCGCGCGACCGCAAACGGCACGGTAGGCACTACACGCCCCCTGCCCTGGCGCGCTTTCTCGCACAGCGGCTGGTCGCGCATATACCGCGACCCAGCGGTACCGGGCAGGCGTCGCATGACGGTGGGGTATTGCGGGTGCTCGACCCGGCCTGTGGGGACGGTGAACTGCTGCTCGCGCTGCATCGGGTGGCCGGTGAGGTGTTGCCGGGCGTGCAGGTGGAGTTGGTCGGATATGACCTGGACCGAACCGGGGTGGCGATGGCGCGGGAACGGGCGGAGGCGGCGGGGGTTGTGGTCGAGTGGCATATCGGCGACTTCCTGACGGCGTCGGCGGTGATCGCGGACGGGTCGTTCGATGCGATCATCACCAATCCGCCGTATGTGCGGACGCAGCAGTTGGGTGGGCCGACCGCCCAGCTGCTCAGCAAGCAGTTCGGATTGCGCGGCCGGATCGACCTCACCCACCCGTTCGTCGCGATCGCGCCGCGGCTGCTGCGGCCGGACGGGGTGCTCGGATTGTTGTGCGCCAACCGGTTTCTCACCACCAGGGCGGGTGCGAATATTCGCAGTCTGCTGCTCACCGAGCTGTCTCCGGTCGAACTGTACGACCTGGGCGATACCAAACTTTTCGAGGCGGCGGTGCTGCCCGCCGTCACCATTGCCACCCGCACGTCGTCTCGCGTCGTCTGCCGCCACGTCTCGGCCTATGAGGTCGACACCATCGAAACTGTCAGTGGAACAGATCTTTTCGAGGCCCTGACCGCCGAAGGCAGCCACACCGTCAACCATGGCGGACGTATCTTCGCAGTCGAGGTCGGCGCCTTGGCAACCGGCGATCAGACGGAGACCAGCGGTCGGGCATCAGGTCAGTGGGGTGACGGTGTGGATGGGGGTGCGGGGGCTTCGGGGGCCGGTGATGGGGGCGGAAAGAGGGCGTGGCGGATGTCGCGGCCCGGGGTGGATGGGTGGTTGGGGGAGGTGGAGGCGGGGACCTGGCGGACATTCGGGGAGGTGGGGCGGATTCGGGTGGGGATCAAGACAACTGCGGATCGGGTGTTCATCTCCGATCGCTGGGCGGAGCTGGAGCTGCGGCCGGAGGGGGAGTTGCTATTCGATTTGATCACCCATCACGATGTCGAGCCGTGGCGGATTTCGCGGGAGCGTGACACCAGGGTGCTGTATCCGTACGACACTTCCGAGCCCACACGAATACCGGTTGATCTGCGGGACTTTCCCCGGGCCGCAGCGTATTTGGAGGAGAATCGAGAGACTTTGGCCGGTCGGAAGTATCTGACCGGCAGCGGCCGGGAGTGGTTCGAGATCTGGGTGCCGCAGCGGCCGCATTTGTGGCGGGTACCGAAGGTGGTATTTCCCGATATCAGCGAGCGGCCGCGGTTCGCCTTGGATCGGTCGGGGGCGGTGGTGAACGGGGACTGCTACTGGATGTCGCTGGCCGATCTCGGGGTGGACGGTGCGGCCGAGCGGCTCGCGTATTTGCTGATGGGCGTGGCGAATTCGGCACTCGGGCTGCGGTTCTACGATGCGGTTTGCGGGAATCGGCTGTATTCGGGGCGGCGGCGGTGGATCACCCAGTACGTCTCGCGGCTGCCGCTGCCGGATCCGACGACGATGCGGGCGGGCGGGGTCGTCGAGCTGGTCAGAGAGTTCGTCGACGGCGGGCGGGTACCGGACGCGAATTCGCTGCGACTGCTCGATGAGTGGGTGGCGGCCGCATTCGGGCCGCGAGTATACGAAATGCGTTGAGGGCCTAGCGCTTCAGAGTGCTGATGCCGGGTCGGGCGGCGGTGCGGACACCGACCATCGGCAGCAGTGTGCGTCGCGCGAATGCCCGACCCGCCGTCACATCATCGATCGGAATGAGCCCATCGGGTGTCAGCGCGAGTGAGAGCGCCAGCCGCGCCATGATCTCGGCGACGAGTTCGAAGTCGAAGTCGTCGTCGGCACCGCTGCGGAGTTCGCGCAGCTTCTCCGCCAGATAGGTGCGCCCGACCGCGATGATCGGCCCGGCGTCGGTGGTGAGCCGGGGCAGGATGAGGTCGGGTTCGGTCCGCAGCAGCCTGCGCAACAGTTCGTTGCCAGCGATCTCGGTGATCACCGCCACGAAGATCTCCACCAGCTGTTCCTCGACGCCCTCGACCTTCTGCACGCGCTTGTCGATCTCGGCGACGAAGCGCTGTGCCTCACGCACGCTGACCGCCTCGACCAGGTCGTTCTTCGATTCGTACCGGCGATACAGCGTCGCCGGGCTGATTCCGGCGCGCCGGGCGATCTCGCCCATGCTGGTGCGTTTGATGCCGAAGTCCAGGAATGCCGACAGCGCGCTCTCCAGCAGCTTCTCGCCATCGCTGACGGGCTTCTCCAGGATGCGCTGCAGGATGGGCGGGACGGTCGGCATCGAGTCTCCAGTCGTATCGGCTCGGACGCCGATGGTGGCTGGGCGTCGCGACGGTGCGGGTGATCGGTGTTCATTATTTCACCGGGTCGCGACGGGCCGGCCGGGGATCGGCGCCAGAGGTCGACAGGAGTGCTATCGCTCGACGGTTCGGCGAGCGTGCGCGCGTGATCAGTGCCGCGGCAGATCCAGCTCCGCCATCTCTTGTTCGATCGCATTGGCGGCGAAATCCACTCCGCTGGAGCGCAACTCGTGAACCCGTCGCTGTAGCGCCTCGATCCCGCCCGGCTGGGCCGCGATATCGGCCACGCTGATCCGCCGCGACGGCCGGTGCATACCCTGCTGCACGTACGCCACCGTGATACCTCCTGCCTGCACGCTACGCAGCCCACCATCCCGGTGGGCTCACCCTCCGCGTTACAGGCCACTCGACAGCAGCGTCGGCGGGAGATCCCGGGACACCGGGCACGCTGGCAAAATGTTATCAGCGATTCCGAAGGGACATTTGATCAGTGTGGTCTGTCTCACACTTGCTTGGCGACCCGGTGGTTGGCCATGTTGTGAAGGTACACAGCACCATTGAGCCGAATGCCGTCTTGTTCGGCCTCGCTCAATTCCCTGCGCACCTTGCCGGGCACACCCGCGACCAGCGAGCCGGGCGGAATCTGGGCGCCCTCCGGAATCAGAGCGTTCGCGGCGATCAGACTGCCTGCACCGATGACCGCGCCATTGAGCACCGTCGCACCCATGCCGACGAGCACATCGTCACCGACGGTGCAGCCGTGCAGGATCGCGTTGTGCCCCACCGAAACTCCGGTGCCGACGGTGAGCGGGAAGCCGGGGTCGGCGTGCAGCACGCAGCCGTCCTGAATATTGGTGCGCGCGCCGACACTGATCGCCTCCAGATCACCGCGCAGCACCGCGCTGTACCAAATGCTCACCTCGGCGGCCAGTCGCACGCGTCCGATCACGGTCGCGTTCGGTGCGATCCACGCGGTGTCGTCGATCTCCGGCGTGTGTCCGCTTACCTCGATCCTCATGCCGAAAACCTAGACGACGTGATCGGCGACACCGTAGGGGTCCCCGAGAACAGCGCGCGGTGCGCGGCCGGACTGGTGCCGAGGATGCGGTGGAAGTGGTGGCGCAGGCTGACCGCGGTGCCGAAGCCGGTCTCGGCCGCGATGCGGTCCATGGTGTCGGTGGTGGATTCGAGCAGCAGCCTGGCCCGGTCGGCGCGCTGGTGCAGCAGCCACTGCTGCGGACTGCTGCCGGTGCGATCGCGGAAGCGGCGGGTGAAGGTGCGCCGCGACATGAGTGCGACGCGGGCCCAGCCGTCCAGATCGATCGGTTCGCCGAGATTGGTTCGCGCCCAGACCATTGCGCGCTCGATCGGATCGTCGTCGGCGGCGTCGGGCACCGCAACCGGAATGTATTGGGCCTGGGATCCGCTGCGATGCGGTGCGGTCACCAGCGCCCTGGCCAATTCGGTGGCGGCTCGGCTGCCCAGATCGCCGCGTACCAGGTGCAGGCAGCAGTCGAGTGCGGCGGCGACGCCCGCGGAGGTGACGATATCGCCGAGATCCGACCAGAGCGTATCGGCGCGGACCCGGACCGCGGGATAGGCGGCGGCGAGGTCGTCGGCCGCGGCCCAATGGGTGGTGATCTCGCGGCCGTCCGCCAAACCGCTCGCCGCCACCGCGAAGGCGCCCAGGCACAGGCCGACGATCCGGGCACCGCGGGCGTGGGCACGGTGCAGTGCGTTGCGCAGGTCGTCCGAAATGGGCTTATCGCGCAACCAACTCGGGATGACCACCAGGTCGGCCCGCTCGAAGGCGTCGAGTCCGGTGTCGACGACGATGTCGAATCCCGCGGGTGTCCGCAGGGTGCCGGGGCGCTCTGCGCACACCTCGACGCGGTAGTCGGGGCTGCCCTCGGTGCCGACGCGGCCGAAGACCAGCGTCGGCACGGACAGGTGGAAGGGGATGACGCCATCGAAGGCGAGGACGGCGACGGTACGCATGGCCCGATCTTATCGCTGGGCGGCTCACGGGCCACTTTTGATCACTCAGGGCGGTCGGCAAATATTGATCGCATGACCGAGACGATCGAACGCACCACCGTCGAAGCCCTGCACATCGGCGGGCCCACCCTGCGCTTCCGGTACGGCAAGCTGACCTGGCTCACCGACCCCACCTTCGATGCTCCCGGCGCCTACCCGGGTCCGATCACCCTGCACAAGCTGACCGGCCCGGCGGTATCGGCCGATGCGGTCGGGCCGGTGGACGTGGTGCTGCTCTCACATGATCAGCACGCGGACAATCTCGACACCTCGGGTCGTGAGTTCCTGACCAGGGTGCCGACCGTGCTCTCGACCACGGATGCGGCCGGACGCATCAACGGTGTTCGGGGACTGGAGAACTGGGCGACCGTCACGGTGGGTGATGTGCGCGTGACGGGTGTGCCCGCACTGCACGGGCCCGAAGGGTGCGAACCGCTGAGCGGGATGGTCACCGGGTTCGTACTGCAGGCCGATGAGCAGCCGACCGTGTACGTCTCCGGGGACAATGCCTCGGTGGCGCTGGTCGAGCAGATCGTGCAGCGGATCGGGCGGATCGATATCGCCGTCCTCAATGTCGGGGGCGCGAATGTCGGGCGGTTCGGCGACGCCGATGTGACGCTGAACGGGCGCACCGCACTCGAGGCCGCCGAATTGCTCGGTGATGCGGTGGTCGTCGCCGTGCACGGCGAGGGATGGCACCACTTCAGCGAGCCGCTGGACTACCTGGCCCGCAACTTCGAATACGCCGGACGGGCCGCTCAGCTGCGGATCCCGCGCTTGGGCCAGCCGTTCGAGGTATAGCCGCGCGGTGGCGAACTGCCTCGGTAGCGCGCGGCGTTCATGGCGAAGCTCCGGTCCGTGGTCCACGATGGCGATATGAGGATCGCAGTTCCGCGGGAGGTCAAGGAGCAGGAGTTTCGGGTGGCGCTGACCCCGGCCGGTGCCGGAGAACTGGTGCGGCACGGGCACGAGGTGCTGATCCAGACCGGCGCGGGGGTGGGTTCGGGTTTTCCGGATGCGGAGTACGTCGCCGCAGGTGCCCGGATGGTGCCCGGCGCCGATCAGGTGTGGCGGGAGGGCGAGCTGGTGCTGAAGGTCAAGGAGCCAATCGCCCAGGAGTATCCGCGGATGCGGCGCGAGCAGGTGCTGTTCACCTATCTGCATCTGGCCGCGTCGCGGGAGTGCACCGATGCGATTCTGCGGTCGGGTATCACCGCGATCGCCTATGAGACGGTGCGGGCGGCGGATGGGTCGCTGCCGCTGCTCGCACCGATGAGTGAGGTTGCTGGCAAGCTCGGGCCCCAGGTCGGCGCATATCACCTGATGGCGCCGCTCGGGGGCGCCGGGCTGCTGCTCGGCGGGGTGCCCGGGGTGCCTCCGGCGGATGTGGTGGTGCTCGGCGGTGGTGTCGCCGGCACGAACGCGGCAACCGTCGCGGCCGGGATGGGCGCGAAAGTCACCGTGCTGGATACGAATTTGACGCGCCTGCGCGAACTCGACGCGCTGTTCCAGGGGCGGGTCTCGACGGTGGCTTCGAATGCGGTCGAGATCGAACGGGCGGTGCTCGGTGCGGATCTGGTGATCGGATCGGTGCTGGTGCCCGGTGCGCGGGCGCCGAAATTGGTGTCCGAGGAGCTGGTCCGCGGTATGCGTCCCGGCTCCGTGCTGGTGGATATCGCTATCGATCAGGGCGGATGCTTTGCCGGTTCGCATCCGACCACGCACGCGAACCCGACCTTCCGCGTGGCGAATTCGCTGTTCTACTGTGTGGCGAATATGCCGGGCGCGGTGCCGCATACCGCGACCCTCGCGCTCATCAATGCCACCATGCCGTATGTGCGCGCCATCGCCGATCACGGGTGGCGCGAGGCGTGTACCGAGCATCCTGATCTCGCGCATGGGGTTGCCGCAGATAAGGGGCGGTTGCTATCGGCGGAGGTCGCGGCGGCGCACGGGTATTCGATATCCGAGCCGGTGTGGTTGGCGGGCTGACGGCTCGACGCGGACAGATGATGACAAGGGCGAGATCGGTGACGGCGGAATACCTACGGCGGGCATCGGTATTGGTGATCACCTTGCTGCTGGTGCTGCTGCCCTACTCCGGTGCGGCGGTCGCGGCGCCGATGGGCGTCGATCCGGCCGCGGTGGACCGGTATATGTCCGAATACCTTTCGCGGACACGGTTGCCGGGGGCTTCGATCGCGATTACGCACGGGGATCAGGTGGTGTATGTCGCGGGGTACGGTCACGATTCCACCGGTTCGGCCATTACCGCGACGACGAGAATGCCGATCGCCTCGGTGAGCAAGTCCATGACGGCATTGGCCGTGCTGCAATTGGTCGACGCGGGGCGGGTGCGTCTGGATGCGCCGGTGCGTCAGTACCTCACGGACTTTCGGCTGGCCGATCCGCGCGGTGATCGGATCACGGTGCGGCAGCTGCTGAATCAGACCTCGGGCATGTCGGATACCGCATTTCCCGATCTGCGGCGGCCGCAGGCGGATTCATTGGCGGGGGCCGTCGAGCGACTACGGACGGCGAAATTGGCCGCCGATCCGGGGACGCGATTCAACTACCACAATCCGAACTATCAGGTGGCCGCTCGGTTGGTCGAGGTGGTCAGCGGGGAACCGTTCGCGGACTATCTGCGGCGCAATGTGTTCGGGCCCATCGGGATGCGCGACAGTACGACGGTGGATACGGCACGCGCGGCCGGTGATGTGACGCACGGATACATTCGGGCGTACGGGTTCGCGATACCGGTCGCGGAGCCCGATTGGTTCGTCGGCGGTAGCCACGGTGTGATCACTACGGCCGCCGATCTGGCCAGGTGGCTGATCACGCAGAACGATGGCGGTCTGGCGCCGGACGGACAGCGGGTGGTATCCGGTGCGGCAGTGGCCGAGATGCACACACCGTCCGCGGCGGGCGATGGCGACTACGGAATGGGTTGGCGGCGTGCGCAATCCGATCACGGGGTGCAGCTCTCGCACAACGCCGATTGGTTCACCTATACCGCTGAACAGGTGCTGTTGCCCGATACCGGGTACGGGATTGCCGTGATCGCCGATACCGGTATGTCGCTGGAGGATGATCCCGGGATCATCGCGCAGGGATTGGTCGAGCTGACCCGGGGCTCGACGCCGGATGTGCACCGTCCGTGGAGCATCTGGGCGGACTGGGGCATGGCGCTGTTGACACTCGGGACGGTCGGTTTCGGTGGGTTCTGCCTGCTGCGATCGCGCCGGTGGGCCGACCGGCAGGCCGCCCGACCCCCGTGGTCGATCGCTCTGCGGCAATTGCCGTACCTGGCTCCGATTGTGATCTTGGCTGTGCTGCCGCAGCTCGCGGGGCTCGTCTTCCGGGGGCGGGCCGGAACCTTCCTGCAGGTGACCTATGTGTGGCCGGCTCTCGTGGTGTTTCTCGGCATCGCTGCGTTGGCGGGTGTGAGTGTTCTCCTCGCGCGCGTGGTCTGGTTCATCGTGTTGCGGCGCAAGCGTTCTGGGGGAAACGCAGAGCGGGAAGCACCGGTTGCCGAGGCGTCTGCCTGAGCGGCGGTGTCGGACGGCGGCCCGCACATGGGAATGTGCGGGCCGCGTGGACTATTCGGCGTTCGGGCCGAGGTACCAGTCGGGGGCGCCTTCGGTGGGGAGGTCGTGCAACTTGTCCGGATTGCGGACGACATTGATGGCGGTAATGCGGCCGCTGTCGATGGTGAAGGCGAAGACGCCGATATGGTTGCCGTCGAAGACGACCAGACCGGGCGTGCCGTTGACCAGGACCGCACGGCCCCAGGCGCCCGCCGCGGACGGTGCGTGGTACCAGCCGAGCAGCATCTTCGCGATGAGTTCGGCACCGTGCACCGGCTGGCGGATCGCGGGGACCTTACCGCCGCCGTCGGCGGTGAGGCTGACATTGGCATCGAGTACGCCGAGCAGTGCGCTGAGGTCACCGGAGCGCCAGGCGACCGCGAAGGCCGAGACGACCTTCTCCTGCTCGTCGGGCGAGGCCGGGAAACGGGGTGTGCCGTCCTCGACGCGCTTGCGGGCGCGCGACGCGAGTTGTCGCACGGCAGCCGGGGTGCGGCCGACGACCTCGGCGACCTCGGGACCGCTCATACCGAACACATCTTGCAATACGAATGCGGTGCGCTCCGCGGGCGAGAGGGATTCCAGTACGACCAGCAGCGCCGTGGTGACGCGCTCGTCCTGGGTGATCCGGTCGGCCGGGTCGTCCCAGCTGGTGACCTCGGGCTCGGGCAGCCATTCGCCGACGTACTGTTCGCGGCGGGCGCGGGCCGAGCCGAGCTGATCGAGGGCGAGACGGCCGGTGACGGTGGAGAGCCAGGCGCGCAGATTCTCGATCTCGCCCACGGTCCCGGCCTCGTACTGGCGCTGCAGGCGCAGCCATGCATCCTGCACCACATCATCGGCATCGGTGAGACTGCCGAGCGTGCTGTAGGCGAGCCGGCGCAGATACGGCCGATGCTCCTCGAAACGCCGAGCCAATTCGGCCTGGTCGATCGGTTCGGAGGCGGGCTGGTCTGCGGTCACTGTTCTCGCCGTTCGTTGGTCCGGCCCCCTCGGGGGCGAGTTTATGAGTCGTCATCACGATGACGAAACAGGGCTAGCGAGTGTGACATCTGAGTCGCGGTGGCGCACTGCTCGGGCTTGGCCATCACCGTCGGGGCCCGCGCGGTGTTGCCGGGTTCGCTGGGGCGCGTGCGTTGTGGGGAGGTGCGGACCGGATACCCTCGCCGGGTGCGAATGGGGACCTCGACGACAGTTGGGCTGGTGCTCGGCTTCGCGCTCGACCGTGCGTTCGGTGATCCGCAGCGGTGGCATCCGGTGGCCGGATTCGGTTCGGCGGCAAGCGCGCTGGAGCGGGCGACCTATGCCGATCGGCGGTCGGCGGGGGTGGTGCACGAGGTGTTGCTGGTCGGTGCGGTGACGGCGCTCGGGATCGGGCTGCGTCGTGGCGGGGTGGTGGCGACCGCGCTGGCGACCTGGACGGTGCTCGGTGGGCGCAGCCTGGCGCGCACCGGGCGGGATATGGCCGATCGACTCGAGTCCGGTGATCTGACGGGTGCGCGGGCATTGCTGCCATCGCTGTGCGGGCGCGATCCCGAGGCACTCGATGCGGACGGATTGGCCCGTGCCGCAGTGGAATCCATCGCGGAGAACACCTCCGACGCGACGGTGGCCCCACTGCTGTGGGGTGCGGTCGCCGGGACGCCGGGGCTGCTCGGATACCGCGCGGTCAATACGCTGGACGCGATGATCGGCTACCGCAACGAGCGCTACCTGCGTTTCGGCTGGGCCGCCGCCCGGGTGGACGATCTCGCGAATCTGTTGCCAGCCCGCGTCACCGGCATGCTGACTGCCGCCTTGGCGCCCATGGTCGGCGGACATCCCGCCGACGCACTGCGCGCCTGGCGGCGCGACGCATCCGAACACCCGAGCCCCAATGCGGGCGTGGTCGAGGCATCCATGGCGGGTGCGCTCGGCGTCCGCCTCGGCGGCCGTACCCAATACCGCTACGGCACCGAATTGAGACCCACCCTCGGCGACGGCCCGGCACCTCGGGTAGCGGATCTGCGTCGGGCTGTACATATGTCGGAGGCAGTCCAACTGGGCGCTGTTCTCACGGCTGCCCTCTGGTCGGTCCTGCGGCGCTGACGCCGAGGTCGCGCACGGCTCAGCGGGTGCCGCCGTAGCGGTCGGCGAGGCGCTGTTCGTTGGTGGCGGCCGGTGCGGGGGTCGGGGTTGCGGTCGGGGTCGGTTTCGGGGCCGCCGGGGTCTTTTCTTTGCGGCGTTCGCGGATTTCGGCGTAGACGAAGTAGCCGAGGCCGAGGGGTGCCATGATGCCGAAGGCCAGCCATTGCAGGCCGTAGGAGAGGTATGGGCCCGCGTCGAGTTGGGGCAGCGGCGTGGGGGTGAAGGCGCCGGGCTGGTTTTCGCTGAGTTCCAGGTAGCCGCCGCGTTCGCCGGTGGGGATCGCGGTCAGTGGCTCCTGCAGGACGGCCATTTCCTGGGTGGTGTCCACCGAGTACACCTGGCGGTAGCCGTCCTGGACCAGCGGGTCCTTGCCAGGGGTGACGCCCTCCGACATCCGGATTCGGGCCTCGATCCGCTGCGGACCGGTCGGCGGGTCCGAAATCTGCGGTGGGCGGGATCCGTCGACGGCGGCGACCAGGCCGCGGTCGACGAGCAGGATGCGGCCGTCGTTGAGCTTGAAGGTGGCCAGTACCGAGTAGCCGGGGGCGCCGTCGAGGTGGCGCAGGCGGACCAGTGCTGTCGAGTTCGGCAGATAGCTGCCGGTAGCGATGACGCGACGCCATTCGGCGTGCGAATCGGTGCCCTGGTCGTCCAGGACGGTGGTGATATCGATCGGGGCGGCATCCACCGAATCGGCGATCAGCTGGTTGCGGTGCGAGGTGGTGGTGTTCTTGCCGAGCTGCCAGGGGGCGAGCACGGTGAAGCAGAGATAGGCGAAGGCCGCCACGAGAACGGCCAGGATCAGCCAGCTCGGACGCAGGAGGAAGGTCAGTCGGCGCATCATGCGTGTCCGTCGTGGACGGGATTGCAAGAGACCGTCTGGTCTGATTCGCCGAGAGCTGCTCCGCGGGCCGTGCTCGGCTGGGTACCCGTGTCGTCACCGGACCGGGCAGCTCTTCGGCCTTGGATCGCGGCGCCATGGGGCGCGTCGGCTTCGACGTCATCGGTGGACGTGCCGTTGCGAGCGGCGAGGGTGCCTCGGACCCAGTCCAACAATCCGGGAATGGCGGCGGCTATCTGGTCGTGGACCAGGTCGAAGTCGGCGGTGTCGCCGTAGTAGGGGTCGGGGACGTCGAGGGAGTCGGCGTCCGGGTCGAAGCTGCGGAGCAGGCGGCGGCGATCCGATGGGATGCCGAGCATGGCCAATCGGCGTTCGTGGCCGGAGTCGAGGGCGACCAGGAGGTCGGCGTCGCGGTGCTGGTTGCCGAATTTCGCGGCCACGTGACCGGTCGGATAGCCGTGGCGGCGCAGTGTCGCATTGGTGCGGTCGTCGGCGTCCTCTCCGACGTGCCAGCCGTCGGTGCCCGCGCTGCTGACCCGCACGCGGTCCGCGAGCCCCTCGCGGTAGAGGTGGACCGCGAACATCTTCTCCGCCATCGGCGATCGGCAGATGTTGCCGGTACAGACGAACGACACGTGCAACTCACCCACGACAGCCATTCTGGCCGGTCGCCCTGATGAGCCGCCACGTAGGGTGTTTTCTCGTGCCGGATGAACAGGTCGATCACGCGAAACTGCGTCACCACGGTGACGTCGACGCGCGCCCCGGCATGCTCGATTTCGCGGTGAATGTGCAGGGCAGTGCGCCGCCGGACTGGCTGCGCAACCGGTTGGCCGCCCGCCTCGACGACCTCGGCCGCTATCCGAGCGCAGCTGACGAATCCGCCGCGCGCAGTGCGGTGGCGGCCCGACACGGCCGTACCGCCGAGGAGGTGCTGCTGCTGGCCGGTGCGGCCGAGGGTTTCGCGATGCTGCCCCGACTCGCACCCCGGCTGGCCGCGGTATTGCATCCGTCGTTCACCGAACCCGAACTGGCGCTGCGCGAGGCCGATATTCCGGTCGCCCGCGTCGTCCTCGAACCGCCGTACACGCTGGATCCGGCCCTGGTGCCCGCCGCGGCCGATCTGGTGGTGCTCGGCAACCCGACCAATCCGACCTCGGTGCTACATCCCGCCGACACCATCCGGGCGCTGCGCAGGCCCGGCCGGATCATTGTGGTCGATGAGGCTTTCGCCGATGCGGTCCGCGGTGAACCACAGTCGCTGGCCGCCTCGACCGATCCGGACATCCTCGTCCTGCGCAGCCTCACCAAAACCTGGGCGTTGGCGGGCCTGCGCTGCGGCTACTTCCTCGGCGCATCCGACGTCCTCGCCCGGCTGAACCACGGTCGCGCGCACTGGCCGCTCGGGACACTGCAACTCGAGGCGATCATCGCGACCGCCGAGCCGAATGCGGTGGCCGCCACCCAGCAGCGTGCGCGGACGATCGCCGTCGACCGGGATTCGATGATCGAACGACTGACCGCGCTGGGTGTGCAGGTTCACGCGCCCGCCGATGGGCCGTTTCTGCTGCTGCGCGTGTCCGATGGTGAACTCCTGCGGAAACACTTGGCGGACCAGGGAATTGCGGTCCGCCGCGCGGATACCTTCCCCGGACTCGGACCCGACTACATCCGTGTTGCCGTCCGCGGTGCGGCCGAGGTCGATCGGCTGGTCGCCGGTATTCGTGCCTCGGGGATTTGATGTCGGCCCGGACGGGTGTGTCAGGGCGTGGATGGAGTGGAGGTAGGCGGATCGTGACGACGCTGGCGGAACTTATCGGGGTGCTCGACGCGGCTTATCCGCCGAAGTTGGCGGAGTCGTGGGATTCGGTGGGGTTGGTGTGCGGGGATCCGGGGGATGCGGTGACTCGGGTGCTGTTCGCCGTGGATGCCACGGCGGCGGTGGTCGATGAGGCGATCGATTGGCGGGCACAGGCTTTGGTGGTGCACCATCCATTGCTGTTACGCGGGGTCGACAGCGTCGCGGCCGATACGCCCAAAGGTGCGCTGCTGCATCGGCTCATCCGGTCCGGATGTGCGCTGTTCGCGGCGCATACCAATGCCGACTCCGCTGATCCGGGGGTTTCCGATGCGCTCGCGGCGGCGCTCGGGCTCGCTGTCACCGGTCCATTGGATTCGAAACCGCAAGCCGCCGTGGATAATTGGGTGGTGCAGGTGCCGCGCTCACATGCCGATGCGGTGCTGGCGGCGCTGTTCGCGGCCGGTGCGGGTGGTAGCGGAACCTATCGCGACTGCGCTCTCCGAGTGCCGGGAATCGGGCAGTTCCGTCCGGTCGCGGGGGCGAATCCGGCGGTCGGCGCGATCGGGGAATTGCAGCGGGTCGCCGAGGATCGCCTCGAGGTCATCGCGCCACCCTCGGCGCGTGCCGCCGTGCTGGCGGCACTGCGGGACGCCCATCCCTATGAAGATCCCGCCTACCACGTCACCGAGCGCGCCGCACTGCCATCGGGACTCGGCATCGGTCGCGTCGGTGTACTGCCCGAACCGGAGTCCTTGCGCGAGTTCACCGCTCGGGTTGCCGCCGCATTGCCCGCGACGACCTGGGGCGTTCGCGCGGCCGGTGACCCGGATCGGATGATCCGGACCGTCGCCGTCTGCGGCGGCGCGGGCGATTCCTATCTGGATACCGTGACGCGCCTCGGCGTGGATGCCTACGTCACCTCCGATCTGCGCCACCACCCGGTCGACGAACACCTGCGCCGCGGTGGTCCGGCCGTGATCGATGCGGCGCATTGGGCGACCGAATTCCCTTGGTGCGCACAGGCGCAGACGGTGGTGCAGACCGCGCTACCGGACCTCGAAACCCGCGTGTCCACGCTGCGCACCGATCCCTGGACGGTCAGCGTCACCGTGTGACGCACACCCTGATCAACTCGCACGAGCCCGAACTATCCTGTGCGGCGGCGTGTTCGGGGCGTGTCGTGACTGTTGCCGGGAGTGGTGTGCCGTTCAGCTGAGTCGACGCACCGGTACGGGGTACAACTACCGCATGAACTTCCCGGTGGACTTCGGGATCGTGCAGATCGGGCTGATGCTGGTCATCCTGGTCGCGGTCGCGTTGCTGATATCGGCGCTCGTGATGGTGCGCAAGGTCGGTTTGCGGGTTTTGATCGGGCGCGGGGCGGGTGGACTGGTGCTGCTGGTCGTCGCCGTGCTCCTGTTGTGGGTGGTGACGCTCATGCAGACCTTCCTCGGGTTGAGCGGGGAGATCAAGGCGGCACATGTGGTGGTGAGTCAGGTTGCGGGCCAAAACCATCGGCTCGAGGTCGACCTCACCCTCTATGGCGACGAGGACCATCCCGACAAGCACGAGAAATATCAGGTCGAGGGCGATCTGTGGGTGCTGCAGGCCAATATCGTCGAACTGAAGCCCTGGGTGAACGCCCTCGGCTTCCACTCCGGCTACAAGGTCACGCGCCTCTACGGCCAGCGCCTCGACGGCGTCGCCACCACGCAGAACCAGATCTTCGTCAATGGCGATGATCAAGACTTCTTCAACGATATGAGCAACCACAGATGGTGGACCGACCCCTTCGTCCGCTCCGCCTACGGCAATGCCGTCATCGCCACACCCGGCACCTACGACGTGTTCATCTCCCGCGACGCCATCAAAACCCGAGCCCCGGGAAGCTGACGCAAAGCTCGGGGCGCTGGTGAAGGGTGACGCCCGCTTCGCGGTCACCGCGGGTGGGAAGCCGCGGCTGCCGAAGACCGGCGAGGCGAAGGTCGTCACGGGAATTGCCGTCCGAGCCTCCGAACGCGGATCGAACATTCGTGCGAAGGATCGAACCGAGGTCGCTGTGGCTCACGCCACGGTCGCCGATATGCGCCGCGACTTCGTGCATGAACTGATGACGTGGCCTCGGACCGAATCACCCACCATTCGGGGTACGGTTGAAGACTGGTATCGCCGCCCCCGCGGCTCACGTGCCCCCATCCGTCCATAGCGTCCAGGAGTTTGTCCGCGTTGAATGTCGAACCACCTGTCCAGGCCAAGCTGCTCCAGCTCGCCGCTGTCGACGCCGAACTGACGCGGATAGCGCATCGGCGCACCGTGCTGCCCGAGCAGCAGGAGGTGGCGCGGCTGGAGACCGAGCGGAATGCGCACAAGGATGCGGCGGTGGCGGTCGAGATCCTGCTCGACGATCTCGACCGCGATATTCGCAAGCTGGAGGGCGAGGTCGAGGCGGTACGCAAGCGCGAAGAGCGCGACCGCGGCATGTTGACCGCCGGTTCGGTGGGCGCCAAACAGCTTTCGGAGATCCAGCACGAGCTGGGCAGTCTGGAGCGGCGCCGGTCGGTACTCGAGGACGAACTGCTCGAGGTGATGGAGCGCCGCGAGGCGTCGGCATCCGATCACGATCATGCCGGTGCGCGGCTCACCAAGACCGAACAGGATCTGGCCGACGCGCAGCGGCTGCGCGATGAGGCGCTGGCGGATCTCGATGTGGCGCAGGGGCGTTGCGATGCCGATCGCAAGGATTTGCTGGCGTTGTTCCCGGCCGAACTGCTGAGCATCTACGACCGTCAGCGCAGCCAGCACGGTGTCGGCGCGGCGCTGTTGCAGGCGCGTCGATGTGGTGCGTGCCGGATCGAACTGGACCGCGGCGAGATCTCGCGGATCGCCAAGACCGAGCCCGATGTAATCGTGCGGTGCCCGGAATGCGGTGCGATCCTGGTGCGTACCAAAGAGTCGGGTTTGTGACGTTTCCGATGCGGGTATCAGTACCCGCGTCGGTTCCGCTGCCGGCGGCGGGCGGTCCAACGAGGCCGGGTGGTCGAAGAGGACGAGGGAAACAATGACCCAGCGCGAGGTGATCGTCGAGGCCGACGGCGGTTCCCGGGGCAATCCGGGGCCGGCCGGTTACGGTGCGGTCGTCTTCGATGGCGATCACATCCGGATCCTCGCCGAGCGCAGGGAATACCTCGGCATCACCACCAACAATGTCGCCGAATACCGCGGGCTCATCGCGGGTTTGGAGGCGGCGGCCGAGCTCGGAGCTCGGATGGTGTCGGTGCGGATGGACTCCAAGCTGGTCGTCGAGCAGATGTCCGGGCGCTGGAAGGTCAAGCATCCGGCCATGATTCCGCTGGCGGACCGGGCACGCAGGCTGGTCGCCGGATTCGACACGGTCACCTTCACCTGGATTCCGCGCGCCGAGAACTCCCATGCCGACCGGCTGGCGAACGAGGCGATGGATGACGGCACGCTGATCGGCGAGGTGCATGCCGCCGAACGGCAGCTGCTCGATGCCGGGGCGGTCGCCGCCACGGTGGCGGAGGAGGTGCGCGATGCCGAAGAGCAACTGCTGAGCTGGACCGACGAAACATCCGCCCACGGCGCCGAGGAGCACTTGCCGAGCTGGATCGACGAGGCCAGGGACGCGCAGTCGACCGCGGCCGATGCCCGAGTCGCCGAGGGCGACGAGCCACCGACCGCCGCCGAAAAGGCACCCGGCTGGACCGGCGCGACCGGCCGCCCGACCCGCTTTCTACTGCTGCGCCACGGTCAGACCGCGCTTTCGGTCGAGCGCCGCTACTCTGGCCGCGGCAATCCGCCGCTCACCGACCTCGGCCGCGAACAGGCCGCCCGCGCCGCGAAGATGCTCGCCGCGAAGGCCGGTATCGCCGCCGTGGTCACCTCCCCGCTCGGCCGCGCCAGAGACACCGCCGAAGCCGCCGCAACCGCACTCGATGTGCCCGTGCGCATCATCGACGGCCTCATCGAAACCGACTTCGGCGACTGGGAGGGCCTTACCTTCGGCGAAGCCGCACAACGAGATCCGCAACTACACGCCCGCTGGCTCGGCGATCCCTCGACGCCAGCACCGAATGGCGAGAGCTTCGACCAGGTCCGCGAACGCGTGGATGCGGCCCGCCGCGATCTGGTCGCCCTGTATCCGGGTCAGAACATCGTGGTGGTGAGCCACGTGACTCCCATCAAGACCCTGCTGCAACTCGCGCTCGGTGTCGGCCCGTCGCTGCTGTATCGCCTGCATCTGGACCTGGCATCGCTGTCGATCGCCGAGTTCTATCCGGATGGCGGATCCTCGGTTCGGTTGGTCAACGACACGTCCTACCTCTGAGAGGTTTCGGCATCCGACCAATCCGTACTTTTTGCAAAGCGTGAATTATGGCGCATGGCAACGGATTCGGCCTGTCGAAACGGCCCCTTTGGGGTGAATCTCACACGGTAACGTTTCAGACACGCGGATAGCGGTAGGCTTCGGGTCGGTCAGGCACAGGCATCCCGCCGCCTGTCTGGTCGGGGATGACATCGGTCTTCGAACAGTGCTGCTCGGGGGGATGAGAGCCGACGAGCAACGTGGCTCGGTGGTCGCTTCGAAAGGTGAAGGCGTCCTGTGCTGTCCAGTGGGTCGAGGGAAGCGCAGGTTCGAATGAGTAGTCCGGTCAAGGTTGTCGTGCTCGGTGCGGGGATCGGTGGGCTCACCACGGCCGCTGCATTGCGACAGGCGGGCTTCGCGGTCGAACTGTATGAAGCTGCCCCCGAACTGCGCGGCCAGGGATTCGGACTTTCGGTACAGGCCAACGGCATCCACGCGCTGCGCGCGATCGGTCTCGGCATCGAGGAGGAACTGTTCGAGCGCGGCGGCAAGGTCGAGACCTTCCGCTTCAACAACCCGGACGGCACGCCCATCCGGGTGCTCCCGGTGCACCGCCAGGACGAGCGCCTCGGTGCGGCGAGCGTCGCGCTGCATCGCAAGGATCTGCACGCGGTGCTGTTGCGCGCGATCGGCGACACCCCGACTCATGTCGGCGCACAAGCGACTCGGTTCATCGATGACGGTGACCACGTGCGCGTCGAATTCGCCGACGGCCGCGTCGCCGAGGGCGATCTGCTGATCGGCGCCGACGGCATCCACTCCGTGGTGCGCGCGCAGCTGCACGGCCGCGCCGAACCGCGCCCCGGCGATTTCGTCGCCTGGCTGGCCTGCATCCCGTTCGAACATCCGGCCGTCCCGCGCGGCTACTCCGCCCACTACTGGGGCACCGGAATGCGTTTCGGCATCCATGACATCGGCCACGGCCGGGTCTACTGGTGGGGCACCATGACCATGCCCGGCGATGCGGCCGCCGATTGGCAGGGGACCAAGGAAGATCTGCAGCGGCTCTACGCCGACTGGGCGCCCGAGGTGCGCGCCTGCATCGATCAGACCGAATGGGCCGATGTGCTCGCCGTGCCCTGCCAGGACCGTCCGCCGCTCGCGGGCTGGGGCCGCGGCCGGGTCACCCTGCTCGGTGATGCCGCGCATCCCATGCTGCCCAGCCTCGGTCAGGGCGCCAACTCGGCCATCGAGGACGCGGTGGTGTTGGCCCACTCGCTGCGGACCTCGCTGGATCCCGTTGCGGGCCTGCGTCGTTACGAGCAGGTGCGCGCCGAGCGCACGGCCATGTTCGTCAATGGCTCGTGGTCGCTCGGCAAGATCGAGCAGACGACCGATCCCAAGCTGGTGAAGGTGCGCGACACCTACTTCCGGCACGCGCCCACCGAATTCTTCCTGCGCGAATTGGCCAAGCCGATGTCGTTCCCGCCACTCGCCGGACCGACCGCGCGGCTGCCGCGCCCGCTGTCCCCGGTAGAACGCTGGCATTGGATCGCCGATCAGCTTGCGCCGCTGCACATTCTGGCCCGGGTGCGGGTGCACGGGTCGATCACCGCCGAGCAGGTCCGGACCGGACTCGATGCGGTGCAGCGCCGACATCCGCTGCTCGGTGTCGCGGTGGCGGCCGAACCCGACGGCACCGCACCGCGTTTCGTCCCGGTGCCGACACCGATTCCATTGCGCGTTATCGAAAACGCGAATGCGCAGAGCTGGGTGACCGAGGTGGACGAGGTCGAACTGCGCGAGCCGTTCGACTGGCACGGCGGCCCGCTCGCGCGCGCCGTGCTGATTACCGACTCGACCGGCGAGACCAGCGATCTGGTCATCACCCTGCACTACGCGATCGCCGACGGCGAGAGTGCGATGTCGGTGGCAAAGCAGGTGCTGCAGGTCGCCGCCGGCGAGGGTCCCGAACTCGAGCCCGCACCGGTCCGGCCGGGTCCGGAGGCACTGTTTCCGGCGAAGTTCCAGGGCGCCAAGGGCTTCGGCCGTACCGTGGGATCGCTGCTGCGCGATCAGAAGTCGCAGCTCAAGCGTCCGCGTCGACTGGAGCCGACCGAATTGGCCGCGCCAGCCGAGCGGCGCAGCCGGGTCGTGCACCGCAGCCTCGACGCCGATCAACTCGACGCACTGAGCGCCGGTTGCGAGCGCAATGGTGTCGGCCTGCAGGCCGCGCTCTCCGCGGCGCTGCTCATCGCGGCGGCCCGAGAGTCGGGCACCTATAAGGAGTCCTGGTACACCGTCGGCAGTTCGGTGAACTTTCGCGACCACCTCGACGGCGCGGTCGCCGATACCGAGGTCGGGACCTACCAGGGCATGATCGCGACCCCGGCGAAGTACGCGCCGTGGTCCTCGCTGTGGCAGATCGCCGGTGAGATCGAGCGCGAGTACGGCGCGCGGATGGATCGTCGCGATCACCTCGCGGCACTGAATCTGTTGCAGGTCGCCGCACCGAAGTCGGTGGCCGCCAGCGCATCCACGGTCAAGCTGATGGACACCCGCGGTCCGGGCCACCTGTGCATGACCTACCTGGGCCGCTACTCGTTCCCGGACAAGATCGGCTCCTGGCAGCTGTCGGGCGCGCAATTCGTCTCCGGCATGTCGGTGAGCGGCTTCACCATGGCCACCGCCAATGCCACGCACGGCGAATTGTCGTTCAACCTCGGCTATGTCGAGCCCGCGATATCTCGCGAGCGCGCGGAACGTCTCGCCGATGAGAGTGTGCGCGCACTGCTGTCGGTGATCTGACAATGCGGGCCGTCCGCGCCCGCCCATAGACCGCGAATCCCGGTATCGAGGGCGATGCCGGTAATTCGCGCTATCTGAAAACTGGATACAAGTGGTAACTGCTTTGCGTTCGGCGTCGACAGGGGTGGGTCCTGGACAGGTTTGCGCACGGTATGTGCCGCGATCGTCGCGATAGGAGTGACTGTGACGTCCGAAATCAGCGCAACCCCGGAAAGATCCACCGAGGCATGGCCGGTCAGCGCGTATCAGCGCGATGTGCTCGGCCTGGCATTCCGGCTGGCGCCCGAACCCGTTGCCCAACAGACCTATAGCCTGCGCATGGATGAGCCGCTGGATATCGAGCGGTTGCAGGCCTGCTGGCAGCGGGCCCTGATGAGCGATGACGCGCTGCGACTGCGCTTCGCATTCGACAACGGCGAGTTCCGCCAATGGATTTCCGATGACATTCCGCCGGTCGAGGTCATTGATCTGACCGGTGCGCCCGATCCGGAGACCGCGGCTCAGGAGTGGCTGTGGCGCGAGGTCGGCGCGCCGGAGCGGCCGGAGCGGCCCGCCCGGCTGGCCGCGGTGGTGGACCGGCCGGACCGGTTCTTCCTGTACATCTCGGTGCATCACGCACTGGCCGACGGCTATGGCATGAATCCGGTCATCGCCACGCTCGATACCAGCTACAAGCTGAAAGACGTGCCACTCGACCAGCTCGCGGTACCGGAACCCGCCAACGAGCACACCGATCGTTCGGTGGCCACCTACCGGCGGATCATCGAGGACGACGAGGCATACCGGGCCTCCGAGCAGTACCAGGCCGACCGCGACGGACTGCTGGCGGCACTCGACGGTATCGAGCCCGCGCTGTTCGACAACCGGACCAACTCGCCGAGAATCGCACGCGGGCACTACAGCACGATGATTTCGGGGGAGTACCTCGACCGTGTCCGCGCCACCGGCGTCACCGTCTTCGCCTATCTGACCGCCGCGGTGGCGACCTATCTCGCGACGATCCACCGCACCGACCAGGTGGTGATCGGCTGCCCGATGCTGAACCGGCATTCCGCGGAGACGTACCGCACGCAGGGGCACCGAGCCAACGTCGTGCCGCTGCCGGTGCGCGTCGACCGGGACGTGCCGCTCGCGGCAATCGCAGAGCAGGTGACCCGGCAGATTCGGAAGCTGAAGAAGCATCAGCGATTCCCCTACGGTGAGCTGACCCGCGCGTTGAATCCGGATCCGGCCGCGCCGCCGCTGTACGACGTCGCCTTCTCCCACACCAAACTGCCCGATGCCGACTACGTCCACGAGCTGCTCTCGAAGTGGACGGTGCACAATCCGGGTTCGGTGACCAATGCGCTCACCATCGTCACCGCGGAGAACGGCAGGGACGGCTCGATCAGCCTCCAGTTGTTCTACGACAAGGACGTTTTCGACGCGAGCTTCCCGATCGAATCGGCGCTGCGCGGGGTCGGTGAGCTGGTCACCGCATCGCTGGACCGGCCGGAGACCCCGGTGGGCGCGCTGCCATTGCTGTCGCCGCGGATGCGTGCCGATGTGGCGGCCTTCGAGGCGGGGCCACGCAACGAGTTCCCCTACACCACCATCGATCGGCTCTTCACCGAACAGGCCGCCGCGCATCCGGATCGGGTGGCCATCGTGCCCGCCGCAGGTTCCGGTGAACAGCGTCTGACCTACGCCCAATTGTCCGGTCTGGTGGATGGTTTCGCGGCCCGGCTGCATGAGCTCGGCGCCACCGGGAACGAATGCATTCCGGTGGTCCTGGCCCGTTCGACGGATATGTTGATCGCGGTGCTCGGCATCCTGCGCGCCGGTTGCGCCTATGTGCCGCTCGATCCGGACTATCCGGCGGCGCGCATCGAGACGGTGCTCGCGGACTGCGATGCGCGGTTCGTGGTCGCCGGACGCGAGCATGCGCGGGTCTACGCTGGCCTGGGCGTCACCCGCGTCACGGTGTCCGACACCGTGCCCGGCAGCGTCGAAAACGTCTCGCATCCACACAATCTGAGCTATCTGATCTACACCTCGGGCTCGACCGGCGTGCCCAAGGGCGTGATGATCGAACACCGCTCGGTGGTCAACCGGCTGACCTGGATGCAGCGCCGCTATCCATTGGCCGCCGACGATGTCATCCTGCAGAAGACGCCGGTCACCTTCGATGTCTCGGTGTGGGAGTTGTTCTGGTGGGCCATCACCGGGGCCGAGGTCGCACTGCTCGAGGTCGGCGGCGAGCGCGACCCGCGCCGCATCGCCGAGGCCATCGAGGCGCATGCGGTGACGGTCATCCATTTCGTGCCGTCCATGCTGGCCGCCTTCGTGGACGAGCTGGCGGCCGATCGCACGATCGTGCCGCGCATTGCTGGTCTGCGCCGGGTGTTCTGCAGTGGTGAGGCGCTGCCGCCCGCCCTGGTCCGCCGCTTTCATGCGGCCTTCACCGCGGTGGGCCAGCGGCCGCCGCAGCTGGTGAACCTCTACGGGCCGACCGAAGCCACCGTCGATGTCTCGTATTTCGACTGCCCGGACACTGGCGATGCACTCGATGTGGTGCCCATCGGCCGGCCGATCGACAATATCGATCTGCTGGTCCTGGATGAATCCGGACGCCGCATGCCCATCGGGGTGCCCGGTGAACTCAATATCGCCGGTGTCGGCCTCGCCCGCGGTTATCGCGGCCGCCCCGATCTGACCGCCGCCGCCTTCGTCGACGACCTGTCCGTGCCCGGCCGCCGCCGCTACCGCACCGGCGATCTGGCGCGCTGGCTGGCCGATGGCAGCCTGGAGTATCTGGGCCGCTTCGACGATCAGGTGAAGATCCGCGGCAATCGGATCACCCTCGGCGAGGTACAGAACGCGATCCTCGGCTGGCCGGGCGTACGTGCCGCGGCCGTGCTGGACGAGCAGTCCGACACCCACGGACTGCACCTGGTCGGCTACTTCGTCGGCGATGCGGTGACCGGCGAGGAGATCGCCGAACAGATCGCGACCCGCCTGCCCCGCTATATGATTCCGACCCGGCTGCTGCGGGTGGACCGGATTCCGTTGACGCGCAATGGTAAGGCCGACCGCAAGGCGCTGGCCCGCGAGGCGGCGACCGCCGAGCAGATGGACGTCATCGGCGCGGTCGAACCGCGCACACCGGTCGAGGCCGAGCTGGCACAGGTCTGGCGGACCGTGCTCGGTATCGACTCCATCGGTGTACACGACAACTTCTTTACCCACGGCGGCGACTCGATACTCGCGCTATCTGTGCGCACCGCCGCCGAGCGGGCCGGGATGTACTTCGATGTGGACGCCTTCTATCAGCATCCGACCATTGCCGAACTGGCCGGGATCGTCTCGGATGGTCCGGACGGCAACCGGATTCGGATCGTCACTGCACTGGAGACGGTGCCGCTGATCGACCGCGCCGCGCTGCACCAGGCCGAGGACGCATTCCCGGCCACCGCCCTGCAGCTCGGCATGCTGTTCCACAGCATCGAGCGTGCCGATTCGGTGACCTACAAGGACGTCTTCCGCTACCGCTTCGAAATGCCATGGGATGCCGCGCGATTCCGCGCCGCATTCGACCGGCTGGTGCGCCGTCAGCCAGCTTTGCGCTCATCGTTCGAGCTGAGCAAGTACTCGGTGCCGCTACAGGTCGTGCACACCGCGGTCGAATACGACCTGGAGATCGTCGATCTCTCCGATCTCGATCCGGTACTCGCCGATCAAGAGGTCGAGGACTACACCCAGGAGCGCAGGCACGCCCACTACGACCTCACCCGCGCACCGCTGCATGCCGTGCGGGTGTTCCTACGTCCGCTCGAAAGTGCTGGCCAGACCGTCGATCTGGTGCTCAGTTTTCATCACGCGATCCTCGACGGGTGGAGCGTCGCGACCGCGGTGCTCGAGCTGTTGCTCGACTATCTGAACACGTTGGGGCTGGTCGAGACCGGTATCGATGACACCCCGCATGCGACCACCGTGCTCGCCGAATACGCACAGGCCGAAATTGCGGCGGCGCACGACGATTCGGCCCGTGCGTTCTGGCGGGAGGCGCTGGCTGGTGCCGAACCGACGGCACTGACCGCATTGGGTGTGCACAGGGGCGCCGGGGCGGAGGAACCGCGGGCCAGTGCGGTGGTGCCGCGCCGGCTCGCCGAGCGGGTGACCGCCTTCGCCGCCCGGCACCAGGTGCCCGAGAAGGCCGTCTACCTGGCGGCGCACTGCCTGACGCTGCGCACGGTGACCGGCCGCGCCGATATCACCACCGGCGTCGTCAGCCACGGCCGTCCGGACCGGGCGGGCGCGGAAAGCATTGCGGGCCTTTTCCTCAACACCCTGCCGATGCGGCTGGACGATACCGCGACCACCTGGCGCGCGGCCGTCGACCAGATCGCGCGCCGGGAGCGCGAGGCGTATCCGCACCGGCGCTATCCGCTGCGGTCGATGCTGGCCGATGGCGCCCCCGCCTTCGAGACGGCGTTCAACTTCATCAACTATCACCTCTTCGCACCGATTGTCGGCGCGGACGGCGTTGCACTGCGCGATTTCGACGTTCGCGAGGACACCAACTTCCAGCTCCTGGTGACCGTGGCCAACGATCCACGGGACGGCCGAATGTGGGTGCGGGTCAATGGCGATCACACGCTGACCAGGGATCAGTGCGAAACCGTCGCGGTCACCCAGCTGCGCATGCTGGCGGGCATCGTCGCGGATCCGGATGCCGCGATCGATCGCAGCACCGGTCCGGCGACGGCCCGTGATGTCGGCACGCTGGTCGCCGACGCGGCCGCACTCAATCCGGATACGGTCGCCGTACAGGGCGACGAATCCGGCATCACCTACGACGAACTGATCGAACGCAGCGATCGACTTGTCCGGCGGCTCAGCGGCTTCGGCATTCGGACCGGCGATCGCATCGGCATTCTGATGGGCCGTCGCCCGGAGCTGGTACTGCTGGTACTCGCGCTCATGCGGCTCGGCGCGGCCTGCGTGCCGCTCGATGTCAGCTATCCGCGGTCCCGGCTGAACCTGATGATCGACCGCGCCGACCCGCACCGGGTGATCGCCGACGCCGACTACGCCGATATCGTCGACAATGCCGCGCTGGTGTTGGATGCCGCCGACCTATTCGATTCGACGGCCATGGACAATCACACGGAAGCCGCTGCTCCGGAACATATCTCACCCGATGCGGTCGCCTATGTGCTGTTCACCTCCGGCTCCACCGGCGAACCCAAGGGCGTCGCCATGCCGCACCGCGGGCTGACCACACTGGTGGACTGGCAGAACCGCAGCGCATCGGGCATGGACCTGGCCAGCACACTGCAATTGGCGCCGTTGAGTTTCGATGTGTCGTTCCAGGAGATCTTCACCACCCTGGCCGCGGGTTCCACGCTGCGGGTCAGTTCGGTGGATCTGCGCTCCAATGTCGAGGAACTGCTGAATACCGTTGTCGCGGAGGGCATCGAGCGACTGTTCCTGCCCTACGTCGCACTGCAGGCCTTCGCCGAGGCCGTGGTGGCCCGACGGATGTTCCCGGTCGATCTGAAGGTGCTCGCCTCCTCCGGTGAACAGCTGCGCATCACCGACGAGATCCGCGCTCTGTGCAAGGTGGTACCCGGGCTGCTGCTGGAAAACCAGTACGGCCCAACGGAATCCCACGTCGCGACTACCTGCACGCTGACCGGCTCGCCCGATGACTATCCGTCGCTGCCGCCCATCGGCCGCCCGGTCGACGGTGATACCGTCGACCTGCTCGACGGCGCACTGCGTCCGGTGGCCGATGGCGTGATCGGTGAGATCTACCTGGGTGGTCGTTCCCTCGCACTCGGCTACCAGGGCCGGGCAGCACTGACCGCGCAGCGTTTCGTGGCCGCGCACGGCGGCGCGATCCTCTACCGTACCGGCGATCTCGGTGTCCGGCTGGCCTCCGGCGATCTGGTCTGCCTCGGCCGCAGTGACAGCCAGGTGAAGATCCGCGGCTTCCGGGTGGAGCCCGCCGAGGTGGAGCTGTGCATTCTCGGGCTGGCCGAGAAGTACCCGGCCATCACCGAAGCGGCCGTGGTGGCACGGGGTTTCGGTGGAATCGACGGTGCCCTGATCGCTTTCCTGGTCGGCGACGCCGAGCAGACCGATCTGGCCGCGCTGCGCCACGATCTGCGCGGGGTACTGCCCGCGCATATGGTGCCGTCCCGGTTCGTCTTCCTCGACGAACTGCCCCGCACGCCGAGTGGTAAGCGCGACGACGGTGTACTGCGCTCGATCATCGATGCCGTACCGGAATCGGTTGCCGCACATCGGGAACCGGCCGACGAATACGAACGCACCGCCGTCGAACTGCTGGCCGAATACGCCGGTCTGCGTTCGATCGGACTCGACGACGATTTCTTCGCCTCCGGCGGCACCTCCATCGGCGCCATGCGGGTGGTGATGGGGCTGTCCCGACGATTCGGTGTCGAGTTGCCGCTGGATTCGTTCATCGGCGCGCCGACGGCCACCGAACTCGCGGCGCTGATCCGCTCCGGCAATACTCAGCGCACCTTCGACCCCCTGGTGCCGATCAGCGTCGGCGGTCATAAGCCGCCGTTGTTCCTGGTGCATCCGATCGGTGGAAATGTGCTGTGCTACTTGGCCCTTTCCCGCTATCTCGATCCGGATCGGCCGATCTACGGCCTGCAGGCTGCCGGAGCGGACCCGGGCAGCACGCCGGAGAAGTCGATCGTCGCGATGGCGGAGTCCTATCTGGCGGCGGTGCGCCGGGTGCACCCCGAGGGGCCGTACCACCTGGCGGGCTGGTCCTTCGGCGGCAATGTCGCTCTCGAAATGGCGCGTCAGCTGCCCGAACACGAAGTGGCCAGCGTGACGCTGCTCGATACCATGGCGTTGCGGCAGCAGGCCCGCGAACCGATCGCCGAGGAGCAGCTGATCCGCTGGTTCTTCAATGAATTGCTGTGGTACGCCCGCGGAAATCAGGCCGCACTCGTCGATTTCGAACCCGATGTGCACGGTTCCGAGGAACTGTTCGAGGCAATGCTCGCCGAGGCGATCAGATCCGCGATCCTGCCCGCCGACAGCTCACCGCAGGCCATCCGCAGGCTCTACGACGTGTTCTACGCCAATTACACGGCGCTGCTGGAGTACCGGCTCGAACCCTATGACCGCGATATCACCCTGCTGCGGGCCGAACAGGGGCTGCCGCCCGGTGTCGATATCGCGCACCAGGCGGTGGGCAGCATGTTCGACAGCGCGAACAACGGGTGGCAGCAGTACGCGGCCCGGCGCTTCACGCTGGTGCCGGTGCCGGGCGATCACCTGCACATGATGACCGAACCGCATGTCGGTGAGGTCGCTGTGCAACTCGACGCGGCGCTGGCGGCGGCGGATCCGGATCTGGATCGGGAGCTGGGCGCCGAAATGCTCGACGCCTGACCGATGCGACCCGACCGTTATGCGCGACGACCCGCATAACGGTCGGGTTCGGCGCTGTAGCAGGCGTGGTTCTCGTCATGGTGAACTACAGTTTCGAGGTGGCCGCAGCCATCGGGGGTGGCTCGCCATCGCGTGCGCGGTTGGCCAACGCCTGCGTCGATTCCGATGTCGGCCAGCGCTTTTCGAGAGGGAGAGTGGTTGCCGTGAAGTTCGCAATGCTCGCACTGGCCGCGACCGCGGTGGGTTTCGCGGGGGCCGGTACTGCGCAAGCGGCGGGAAATGCCGTGGTCGGCGGAGGTAGCGGTCTGGTCTTCGATAGCAACGCGGTGTGCTCGCTGACCGCCATCGGCTACGACAGCGCCGGGCGACTGGTCGGGCTGACCGCAGGGCACTGCGCCCCGACCGGCGCGCGATTGGGCGCCGAGCAGTTCCTGGACACCGGTGTGATCGGCACCGTCGCATACTCCGATGAGGGCGAGGGCTTGGACTTCGCGGTGCTGGAATTCGATCCGGCGAAGGTCACGCCCGCGCGCAATATCGGCCCGACCACCATCGCCGGGTTCGCCGCCGCACCCGTCCCCGGTGAACCGGTGTGCACGAGCGGGCGCAGCAGCGGAATCGACTGCGGCATCGTGTGGGGCACGCTGGAGAGTGTCGTTATCAACCAGTCCTGTTCCAGGCCCGGCGATTCCGGTGGTCCGGTCACGGTGGGTGATCGACTGGTGGGTATGAATCAGGGGCGGCTGACCAGCCTCGGCGGCCTCGGGTTCAATATTCCGTGCACCTTGGGCGCGAATCCCATTCACTCACCGGCATTTTTCGCGCCGATCGATCAGATCCTTCAGGCCGTGGATGCCACCGGTGGTGTCGGCAGCGGATTCCGGCCCATCTGATCGGATGTGGAGTTCAGCGCCGCGAGTCCGCGCAGGGTTTGGGCGGTGAATGCGTCCAGGGGGTAGAACAATTCGATCGCGAGCTCGGAGAGCGTGATATCGGCGGGTGCGCCGAAGGTGGCCATGGTGCTGAACATGCGCAGTTCGCCGACCGGGGTCCGAATGCGCAATGGGACCTCGAACGGACTCGGTTGTGCCGCATCGTCATCCGGTTCTTCGCGGTAGCCCGGGGGCAGGGGATAGGCGGCGACCTCGTCGTACAGTGTCCGCAGCTCGGCGTCACCGGTCACGTTCACCTGGTGAGACAGTCGCTCCAGGAACAACTCTCGCACCTGGGTCAGGTTGGCGAGTCGGCCCGAGAGGCCATCGGGATGCAGCACCAGCCGATAGACATTCGGCCGCGGCAGCAGCAGTTCGTCGGGGATGCCGGTCATGAACAGGCCCATCGCGGCATTTTCACTGACCACATTCCACAGCCGGTCCACCACGACCGCCGGATAGGGTTCGTGTGCGGTCAGCATGATGTCGAGCGCGGAACGGACCGAGGCCAGGCCCGCGTCATCGAGGCTGCTCTCCCGGTAGGCGGGCGCGTAGTCGGCGGCCAGCAGCAGGGTATTGCGCTCGCGCAGTGGCACCTCCAGTGCATCGCAGAGCCGCAGGATCATGGCCCGACTCGGCTTGGCCCGTCCGGTCTCCACATAGGAGATGTGCCGTGCGGAGCTGTCTGCCGATAGCGCCAGGTCGAGCTGACTGAGTCTGCGCCGCTGCCGCCAGGCGCGCAGTAATGCGCCGACGCGCGTATCCGTCCGAGTTGATGCCACCCGAGCAGGCTAGTCAGCGCCGCCTGCGCTCGGCCATGACCTCCGAGGTTATTGAGACCTGTACCTCGAACCGGGCATGGTCGGTGCCGGGAGCCGATCGGCTGCCATGGATCGACCTCAGGAGAGGGATATGAGCACGTCGACACCGAACACCCGGCCCGCGTCGGACACCGTTTTCTTGCGGACCGTGCTGCGCCTGGACGGATGGGGAACCGGGGCCTTCGGCGTCGTCATGTTCGCCGGAGCGGCGGCGCTGAGTGGACCGTTGGGGCTGCCGACGGCTTGGTCCATTCCATTCGCTGTCGCGATGATCGGCGGCGGGCTCGCCCTGCTGCTCATTGCCGGGTATCCGGAGCTGGTGCCGGGCCACGCGAGCGCGGTCGTCGGCATCAACGCGGTATCGGCGGTGGCACTGGTGGTGTTGGCGTTCTCCGGTGTCCTGGAGTTGACCGGGCTCGGGGTGGTGTTCCTGCTGATCGGAGCGGTGTGGGTTGCGGTATTCGCGGGCCTGCAGGCCCGTGGGGTGCGTCGGGCCGGGCTGTGAGTGCAGCAGCTTTCGACTTGGGGCGAGCTCGGATCGCACTGAGCAACGTATTCGCCGTGATCGTCCGGCCACCGAACCCGAGGTTGTACGGGGTGCTGTTGCTGGCTGCGACGCGCGTGTCAACCCAGACCTTGGTGAAGTGCTGGCGGCGCCGAGCGATGTGCGCGCTCACGTTGAGTCGCCGCTCGTGCGATACCGGGCCGTCGGTCTGAGAAAGGCGGGCGGGTTCATCGCAGTCGACCGGTGCGGTTGGTCATCCGGTCGTCGCGCGTCGCCTCGGTGTGGGGCTGATGTGGCTCCGCGTGTCGTTCGCGGGCGAGTTCGAGCATGGTCAGTCCGGTTTCGCGGATGAGGCTGTCCAGATCGTCGAGCATTTCGGCGATGGCATCGCGGGTCGTCTGCAATTCCTCGGAGCTCGGATCGCGCCGGTCGAAGACGACGCGGAGCTTATGTAGTCGCAGTCCGACATCGAAGAGGCGGCGCACCAGCCGATCGCTGGAATCGGTGAATGCGGTCGCACCTGCGGAAAGCTCATTGGTGGGGGCGAAGGATCGTCGCGGCTTGCGCCGGGGGCCTCGGCCGACGCCCATGCGAATGCCGGGAAGTCGACGGGAGTCGCTCTGCGCGCTCGACCACGCATTGTCTGGCATAACATTCCTCCTGAGTCAGCTGATTCGCATCGGTGGCCACGTTTCGGGACCCGGAGACCTGGGTACCCTAACTCGCGCGATACTGCGGCAGTGATCGGGTCCCCGGGGAATTCGATACTTCTGTACCACTTTTCGTTGTACTCATACGGTAATCACTTGGTACACAACAGGATCTGGATCTCATTGATTCCGCGTTCGTCGCATCCGAGCTCCGCACGTGGTGTGCCGATCGAATAAGGGGGGCTGCTTCGCATGGCATGCGGGTGGACAATGGGGGTATGACAGTAAACGGTGTGCGGGAGTCACGCGAACTGTCGGTCGATGCCTCGCTGCATTTGCTCGGCACGATCGGATTCGGTCGTGTTGCGTTCTCGCGCTACGCGTTACCCGCTATTCGGCCGGTCAGCCACGCGGTTGTCGATGACCAACTGGTGCTCTACGCCGACTCCGCAACAACCAGTTCGCTCGATCGTCAGGTGGTCGCTTACGAGGTGGACACGATCGATCACGAAACCTCCCTCGGCTGGTGTGTGATCGTGACCGGGATTGCCGATACCGTCCGCGACCAACACGAAATCCTGCGCTATCAGCAGTTCTTGCCGGAGCGCACGGTCGGGGCGGGTGATCGGGTGACCAGGATCCTGCCCGATATCGTCACCGGCATCGAATATGTCGCCGAGGACGCCGATCGGTAACCTAACGGTCCGGGATCGGTTCGAGGAGTAGGGGTTCGAGCTTCGCCAGGAAGCGGGCGAAGTGCGGGTCGGCGTCGGTGCGGTCGAAAGTATCGATCTCCCACCACCGCGACTCGCTGAATTCACCTGGGTCCAGGGTGTATCCGCGGGTGCGGTCGCCGCGGATGACATACCAGAGGCTGACATCCTCATGGCCACTGTCGATTCCGACGGTCGTGGTCACAGTGAGAAACAGCGGTTCGGTTCCGTTGACGGTGAACTCGGCGTCGATACCCAACTCCTCGGCCGCCTCGCGTCCGGCGGCGGCCAGCGGATGTTCGCCCGGCGCGATATGACCGCCGGTCGGCAGCCACAGTCCGGCCAGCCGATGGCGGCCGAGCAGGACGCTGCGGGTTCGCGGGTCGACGAGCACCACGTAGGAAACCAGATGCCGTGCGGGGGTATCGGGTTTGACTCGACGAAATACATCGTCGGTGGCGGCGAGCCAGGCCAGCGTTTCCGCGATGTGCTGGCGTTCGAGCTCGTCGAGCGGATCGATGGCGTCGACTATATCGGCGACGGCGGCGGTCGCGAGGTTCATGGCAGGCGACAGTAGCGGCAGGCACCGACAGATCGCTCACTGCCCAGTATCTACCGCCGAGCTATGTCGACGGTTCGAACTCCAGCAGCACCGGTCCACCACCCTGGCCCTTCGGAAGTGGGAAGAAGCTGTGGTGCGTATCCGGATCGACGGCGACCGTATGCGCGCCCTCGGCAAGGTGATCGGATGCGATGGCGATGGTGTGTTGGGCGCGCTGGTCGAAGATGCTGACCCACCCGCTCTCGGCGGCCACATACAGCCGATGGGCCGAATCGTCGTAGACCAGCACATCGGGAGTCCGGCCGACGCTGTTCGCATCGATGACGGTGCGGTGCGTGAGATCGACGGTGACCAGGTGGGCATTGTCCTCGCACCCGACGAACATCAGCCGGTCGGCCGCATCCAGCGCCTGCCCGTGCGGTCCGGCGCAGCCGGGTACCGGGATGCGGTCGATCACCGTCAACGGCTGCGGATCGATGACGGCGAGATCGGCGCGGCCCTGCACCGCGACGACCATTCGGTCGGTATCGGAGTCATAGACGACATTGCCGACCTCGCCGCCCAATGGCACCGTGCCACGGACGGTTCCGGTCTCGGCGTCGATAACGGTTTCGGTCCCGGCACGCTGGTTGGTGGTCCATACCGCGTCCCGGCGCGGATCGTAGGCGAGTCCGTCCGGATAGTCACCGGTCGGTGAGGTGCGCAGGATCGTGCCGCTATCGGAGTCGATGGTCGCGAGTTGGTTGCGTCCGGTCGCGGTCGCGAAGATTCGATGCCGCTGCGGAACCGCGAGCACGCCGTGCACGTCGGGCAGATCGGCAATTGTACGCACTACGCGATGGGCCCGGATATCGATCTCGACGACCGCACCCGCACCCATATGCGCCACCCACAGCAGGCCCGATCCGGCATCGAGGCTCATGTAGTCGAATCGCACGGCCGCACCGGGCAGGTCGAGCTGCCCGAGTAGATGCAGGGGCAATGGGCTCGGCTGGGGCGGCGTCGAGGTACCGCACCCGGTCGCCACCATGACGATCGCGCAGGTCAGGGCCATCGGCCAGGTCGGTCGCATCGAGCCTCCCGTCGAAGGCAACCGTGGGTTCAGACTAGTCCGGGAGCGGATAGGGGGCGTGGATCCGGGCAGCGCAAGGGTGCATCCGTCGGTCCGGTCAGACCGGGAAGGTGAAGCCGACCTTGCGGGTCGTGGGGTCGGCGGCGATCAGGCGCACCCGGACCTTCGAACCCTCGGGTGGTGCGCCCAGGCAGGGGCCGACCACGGGTGGGTCGGCGACGAAGACTTCGGCGGGGCGGCTGCCATTGGCTTCGCGCACCACCACGGCGTCGAAGACCGTGCCGCCGCGTTCGGCGAGCAGGGTGGCCTCGGTCAAGTCGATACAGGCGCGTTCCACCTTGCCCGCGATGCTGTCGCTGCGCTTCATCGAGTCGGCGGTGGGGACCAGGCCGTCGCGAACCCATTGCGGCACTTCGGTTCCGGCGCAGCGGGCCAGGCAGATCTCGGTGGCGAACCGGTCCGCGAGGCGACGCAGCGGCGCGGTCACATGTGCATACGCCGCGCCGATCGCGCTGTGCTGCAGATTGTTGGGCGAATTGCTCCCGGATCGAGCGTCGTTCGTCGATCGCGGGCCGCCGGTCGCCCGGCCGCTTCCGGCCTCCTGCCCGCCGCCGGTCGGTCCACCGCCAACCGGTTGCCCACCGCCGGTCACCGCCGCGCCGCCGGTCGGCGCACCACCCGCCGCTGCGATGCCACCGTCGAGCACGGTGTAGGCAGCGCCCCGCAAGAGCCCGGTCGCTTCCGACATCAGCACCAGCGTCGCGGGCGCGTTCGGATCCAACCCGGCCAACATCCGCCCGACGGATTCGTCCGCGGGCCATTCGACCCCGAGCGCCGCGGCGGTCCTGCGCATCGAATCGATCGCCGATTCCGTGGGCGGCGGCATGGTCCGCAAGAGTGCGATGCGCGCACCGGCATCGGGTGCGCCATCGGATGCACTGCCGTTCAACATGATTCGCGCCGCACACATACCGGTGAGCAGTGAAACCTGCTCGTTCCAGTCGTCGGCCGGGGTGCGCGGTTCGACAACGAGGCGCCAGTGCCCGTCGGCGCTGTCATCGCGGATAATGCTCTGGGCGGGCAGTCGCAGCCCGATTGCGCCGCGCGCCAGCCCGGCCTCGATGCGCCGCGTGCCGAATTCCGGCAGGGCCGCGATCGAGGGATGCAGGTGGTTCGCGTCGGCGTCGGTCTGGACGCTCGCGTAGTCGAGCCGGGCCCGGGAGCGCACGGTCGCCCGGACCACCGAGAACCGTTGCGGTTCGGCGTTCTCATCACATTCGATGGTCCACAGGGCGGCGGGCCTGGTCTGTTCGGGGAGCAGGCTCGCGGAGTTCTCCGACAGGATCGTCGGATGCAGCGGCACGGTGCCGTCGGGGAGATAGAAGGTTTGGCCGCGCATACCCGCTTCTCTGGCCAGTGGGCCAGCCGGGTCGATGACGGCGCCGACATCGGCGATCGCGTAATGCACGGTGAAGCCGGATGCGGTGCGTTCGATATGTACCGCCTGGTCCAGATCCATGGCGCCGGGCGGGTCGATCGTGACGAACGGAATATCGGTGCGATCACTGCGATGGCCCGCGAACGCATCGAACGCGTCGCGGGCCGCCGCGGCGGCCTCGGCGGGATACGCCGAGGCCAATCCGAATTCGGATCGAATGGCACCGAAATCGACCGGTGCCGAGACGATCCGCTGATGGAGTTCCACGGTTTCGCAGTCGTGCTTCTACTGCAGTGCCAGCATGGTGCCGTTCAATTCATTGAGCGGACCGTACACAGTAAAGGTCACCCGTCCACCCGGGACACTGGCCGAGACGTCCGCCGCGGCGTCGAGCGCCTCGCCGAACGACGCCGCCGACGGATGCGGCAGACCGGCGATGGCCTGCCCGATGTGATTCTGGTGCACCCAGGCGGTGTCGGCCGAGTTGAGGTCGACCTGGACCCCACCCGCCAGCGGGGTGACCGCGACCGCCGAGGCGGATCCGGTGCCCAGCATGGCGAAAACCGATGCGGCCCCGGCAATCAACGCACCGGCGACCAGTGAACGAACAATCCGCATAAAGTTTCAGACCTGCTTCCGTGATCGAAGAATGGGGAGGGTTCGTGGCGGCCCGGCAACGGGGCTTACCAACGGCGCCTACTCTATGACGTCGATCACGTTCAAGGCCAGTTCCCGCCGAAGCGACATACCGAACACGCCGAGCCGGGCGTCGCCACACCGTGACTGCTAGGGTTCCCCGGCGTGGCGGGGTTTGCCTTTCCCCGCACATTCGCAAGTGTCCCGTACGTCGACAATTGGGAGTTATCCACTGATGTCAACGATTCTTTTCGATTACCTGATGCCCCTGCTCGGCCCCGAGCAGGCGACGTATTGGGCTCAGGTGTTCATGGTCAACCCGCTCTGACCGCACAGTCACCGATGCGGTGTTCGTCGCCTTCCGTTAACCACACGGGAGGCGGCGTTTCCCGAGTGCCGCTAGCATCCCGCTCCGTGACCAGAACTACCGCCGCGATCGCGGCAAGCTCCGCCGTATTCGCCCTGCTCATCGCTGGTTGCAGCGATGACAAGTCCTCCTCCACCGCTGCCTCCGGCGCCGCGACCACTTCGGCGGCCAGCGCGGCCGGCTCCGAAACCATGGATAGTGTCAAGGCGGGGACGTTCGTCGTCAGCTACCGCAGCGCCTTCCCCAAGCTCGCCGATGGCAAAGACGACGCCAAGATCCGCGACGTCCTGGTCGAGACATGCAAGGACATCAAGGGCGGCAAGAGCGAGGACGAGATCGTCCAGAACGTCATCAAGCGCACGAAGGGCAGCGCCGAGGCCTCCAAGGAAGAGGCCCAGGCGATCTACCAGATGGCGAAGATGCTCTGCTGATCAGCTTTTCGGGCTGATCATTCCTTCAGCCACGGCAGGTAATTGGGCAGGTATTTCAACACGTATCCGACGGTGATCATGACAATGATCGAGATCACTGGAATCAGTATGGACATCGGCCCGGTTTCCTTACGTTGTGCTACCGATGCGGGCTGTACGGCGCTGGACCGTCGCCGTACCCGTATCGGTATACGCCCGCTGTGTTACGAGCGCATACCGTCTTGGCTCGTCGCGGGCGTGTTGCCGGAACCGAGTGCCGGGGTCGGTTCGGGTGGGGTGATCTCCGGTGCCATCGATTCCGGTGCGGCCGGGGTGGGCTCGGACTCCGCCGACGTGCTACCGGCGGTGGTCGGCTCCGACGGGGTACGGCTGTCGAGGAAGCGCAGCAGTTCCACCGGGAACGGCAGCACCAATGTCGAATTCTTCTCCGCCGCAACCTGAACCACCGTCTCCAGCAGCCGCAGTTGCAGCGATGCCGGCGATTCCGACATCTGGGCGCCCGCCTGCGCCAACATCTTCGACGCCTGCAACTCGCCCTCGGCGGAGATGACCCGCGCCCGCCGTTCCCGCTCCGCCTCGGCCTGCCGCGACATCGAGCGCTTCAGCGAATCCGGGATGGAGACATCCTTGATCTCCACTCGGTCTATGTGGATGCCCCAGCTCAGTGCCGGGCTATCGATCATGATCTCCAGGCCCTTGTTCAACTCCTCGCGGTTGGACAACAGGCTGTCCAGATCGCTCTTGCCGATGATCGACCGCAGCGAGGTCTGCGCCACCTGCCCCACCGCGAACAGATAGTTCTGCACCTCCACCACCGCGCAGACCGGGTCGATCACCCGGAAATAGACCACTGCGTCGACCCGGACGGTGACGTTGTCGCGGGTGATGCCGTCCTGCGCGGGCACCGGCATGGTGACGATCTGCGTGGAGATCTTGCGCATCCGGTCGACGAACGGAATCAGCATGCGCAGCCCGGGATCTCGGGTGCCGACCACCCGGCCGAACCGGAAAACCAGCCCCTTTTCATATTGTGCGACGATGCGCGCGCTCATCGCGGTGAGCACCCCGCCCGCGATTGCCCCGACCCCGCAGATCGCCCCGATAATGGCAAGAATATCCATGGTTACACCCCGTACGAAGTGCCTGACCGCACCGAAAACCGGATCGACGGTCCACTTCCATCATGGCACTGGATGCCCCGGTGGGCACTGGATTACGGGGGCGGGCGAGTTGGCCTGTAAGCCGGATCCTGTCCCCGGTTCGCACCGGGTGACGGCCATCCATCTGGACACACCGTTGCCGGGTGCCTCGAGCGGTCCACCCGCAGGCTCGGGCGAGCAACCCTCGAACACCTGCGCAGCCGCATCGCGAACGATGCGACCTTCGACCTTGCTCCGGGCGGGGTTTACCTAGCCGCCCCGGTCACCCGGGGCGCTGGTGCGCTCTTACCGCACCGTTTCACCCTCACCGCACGATCCCGGAGGATCGTGGGCGGTCTGTTTTCTGTGGCACTGTCCCGCGGGTCACCCCGGGTTGCCGTTAGCAACCGCCCTGCTCTGTGGAGTCCGGACTTTCCTCGGTGCCGGGCGGCAGCACTCGCGTGCCCGTTCCCGTCACCGCGGCCGCCCGGCCAACTCGTCCGCAGCGTTTAGCCTACTTTGATCACGGGGTACCTTGTTCACTGGCCTGACTGGTGACCGGTCGGGGGGTAGTAGTTCGGACCGAAACAGTACGGTGAGGTGCCATGGAACGTGTCGAGGTCAGTTTTCCCTCGGGTAGTGAACAGTGCGCTGCCTGGCTGTATCCCCCCGACGGCATTCCCAAGCCCCGCCCGCTCGTGGTGATGGGGCACGGTCTGGGGGGCAACCGAGAAATGGGTCTGGATCGGTACGCCCGCCGGTTCGCCGCCGCGGGCATGGGCGTGCTGGTATTCGACTACCGGCACTTCGGCGCCAGCCAGGGTGCGCCGCGCCAGCTGCTACATATCGCCCGGCAGCGTGCGGACTGGCGCTCGGCCATCGCGTACGCACGGACGCTGCGCGGCTTCGACGCCACTCGAATCGCCCTGTGGGGCACCTCATTCGGTGGCGGCCACGTGCTGGCCGTCGCACCCGACGACGACTACATCGCGGCCGTGGTCGCCCAGGTTCCGTTCACCAGCGGCTGGGCCTCGGCCATGGCGAAGGGGCCGACCAGTCTGACCAAGGTGGCAACCATCGCGGCAACCGATCTGCTCATCGGCCCGATTCGGCGCAAGCCGGTTCGTATCCGGCTGGCCGGACGCAAGCGCGCGGCGGCGCTGATGAGCGCGCCGGATGTGCCGGAGGGATATGGCAGGCTGGCCGAGGAGAGCGAGACCTACGAGCCGAAAGTCGCCGCCCGCGTTGCCTTCTCGACACTGTTCGATTCCCCCGGCCGCCGGGCCAAGGCGCTGAAGATGCCGGTGTTCTACGCGATCGCCGACAACGACAGCATCGCACCGCCAAAGCCGACGCTGCGCGCGGCCGAACGCACCAAGCATGCGATCGTAAAGCGTTATCCGGTGGGACATTTCGACCTCTACTTCGATGACGTCTTCGAGCAGGCCGTGTACGACCAGACCGAGTTCTTGGTATCGGTACTGCGCCCCTGACCTGATACCCCGTCCAGCCAGCTCCTTGCCGTATCGCCCCCTCGGTCCAGGGGCGGTCGAAGGTAGTCGAAAGGTGGTCGCCCAGGCCGCATTCGACGCCATGTGACTACGCTCGGCGGGCGGCGGGAGTGGGTAGCGGAGCAGTCTGTTTGGATGGGCACTGGCTGTTGTGGTGATGCCGACGGTATTCTGGGGCCACCGGACCGGTCGATCA
>NZ_JBEXUI010000028.1:0-118343 GCF_040614395.1 Nocardia sp. NPDC005998
GCCGCGGGCGTGAACACCCGCGGCGAAGCTCGTCCAGGTACCACGGCTGCCACTCCGGCGCAGCTGGCGGGCGATCTCGCCGCCCCTCGTCTTGGGCCGAGGCCACATGTTCTCGGTCGCGGTAGCGGGGTCCGCATCGACCGGATGTCCCTTTCGCATATCCGACCTCGGCCCAGACTCGAGGTGATCAGTGGTGGCTCTGTCGTCCACTAACGGACCGTCCTCGCGGATGTCTCGGGGGCGGAGCAACTTCGACCGTGTTCTCGAAACCGACGGAGTGCTCACGAGCATCTACGAGAATCTGATCGTCGTGGCGGCCGCCGACGAGCAGTCTCCACTGCTCGAACATGAGTCGGCTGCTTTGGCGGAACGGCGCTATATCGACCGCACATTGGCCAAGGACCTTGCGGAATTGCTGTCGGAAACTCGGCGGCTCGAGGATCAGGTTGGTTCCAAACTCGTTCTGCCGCTCGGAGTTCGGCAAACTCGGGTGGCCTCAGCGCTGGCCGTGGAGGCACGGCGGACGGCCCGCACCGATATGGTCGACGTTGCCGCTGGAGCGAATTACCGGGCTGGCCAGCAGCCGTTCGATGAGTCGACCAGCGAACCTGTGGTTCCTGACCGGGTCACGCGCAGCCGGAGTTGAGCTTGTACAGGTGGATCTTGCCGATGTAGTCGTGAACGAACAACAGCCACGGCGAATCTTCGCACGCGCGCGCCGACCGGTCCACGGCGAAAGGCAGCGGCCATCGCCGATCCGACGGCTGGGGACCGCCGTATCGCTCGACCAGACGTTGATACGGCTCGCTGCCCTCGGGCGCGGAATCGACTCGGCTGTAGGTGACGTCGTCGATGCGCGGGGGCGGTGTCAGCATCCAGGTCAGCGAATCGTAGCGGGATAGGAAGAACAGCCAATCCACGACGAGAGCTGCGACAAGAACGGCTATCACCACAACCGCGGCTGTAAGCCATCTCTTGGTGCGCGTGCGTGCTTCAGTCACCGGGATACTTCACCTTGATCATGTGATAGGTCAGCGGGAAAGAACTTCCACTGCCCTGCTGGAGCGACCAGGGCACCTGCTTGTTCTCTTTCGAATGGTAGTCGACGACATCTGCCATCACCGTCTCGCCGTTCGGCATCGTCACCGGCTTCTGACCGACGTAAATCGCAGTGTGGTTGATGGTTCCGGCATTGGCGCCGTCGTTCAACTCGTACTGGACGATGTCGCCGGGTTTCAAGCCAGCCTTGCTCAGGGCCAACGGGTCGACGGAAGCAGTCGTTGTGGTGATCGCCCCGGTTTGTACCTCGGCGCCGCTGGGGGTTCCCGGTTGCGGATTGTCCCTGAGCAGATATTCGTGCAGGTTGGGCGCGCCACCCCACGTGTACGACTTATCGACTTTGAGAGCGTCGTCGTCGTAGTACCACCGGCCGTTGTCGTCGCGATGTATCTGTGGGGCGCCGCCGTCGCCCTCATCCTGAAACTCACCGGCGCGCAGGCACTGCGAGACGAAGTTGGTGCAATCCGCGTCACCCAGGTCCTCATACGCGGGATTGCGACCCAATGCCCAGCGGTCGGCGTACTCGACTGCTGCGGCTCTTGCCGGAGACAGGGCAGTGCTGCCGACGCCGATGTCAACGTTGTTGGCGATGGGCGCCATTTGGCGGATTTCGTCGATCGCCTCTTGGATCTTCGGCTTCCACTGAGCGTCGGCCTCGGCGATGGTTGTGGCGAAGCCGACGAGGCTGCTGCTGAGGTTTGCTGCCTCGTTCTCGTCGGTCATGCCATGGACGGTCCATGCCTGATCGTTGCCGATGACGACCGGCTCGACCTCGTTCAGTTTGATGAGCTGCTTGATCTGCTCGACCGAGTATTCGATTGCCTGGTAGAGGTTTTCGGACGCGCTCTCGAGATCGTAGTAGGCCGTCGCCAAGGCTCGCATTTCGCGTTGCTCTCGGTCGGCTCGGTCCTCAGCAGCGTTCTTCGCAGCACCAGACCAGTGGAGGTCGTCGTGGAGTGTTGTGTGAACCGAGGTGGACGCCTGAGCGATGGCGTCACCGATCTTGGCCGCATTGGCGGCCACATCTTTCAGTGATGCCACGTTCCACGATGTCACCTGATCCCGCGTCGGGATTGATCCTGTTGGACTCACTGTTATCGGTCCTCATGCGGATTTCCCGAGTTCAGATCGCTGAACGCCGATAATTTGGCGGCAGCCGCGGTGTCGGTGTCGGTGTATTCGGCAGCGGAGATCTTGAGGAGGTTTCCGAGTTCCTTCATTCTGGCCTGAAGTACCGCCTTGGCCTGGCGGCTGGCGTTATCGGCATCGGTGAACAAGGCGGCGCAGCCCAGTCCGTTCAACTGGGTGACGACGTTTGCGCCCCCGAGCCGAGTCCATTGCTCGACGTTGCCAGACTCCGTGAACAATTTTGTCGCCGCTGCTCGCAGGCTGGCCGGATCAACTTCCACAAGGCACCCCCTCTGGAACCGAGACTATCCCAGCAGTCGGGGATGGGCTGCTGGGGTATGGCAGTGCGGGCAGGCGGCGCCACCTTGCACCGCAAACTCGTCGACATTTCCGCCCGGCTCGCGCGCCCGCAACGCCGTCCCGTCCCGCACCTGCCCGTCAAACTGGACCTGGGCGACATATCCTGGCTTGCCTTGTGGCACAACATGATCAGCTACGTGCCACCACAAGCGGTCTGCGCCTGACCGCCCGCCCCAACCGAGGCCCGAACCGACACCGAAGTGGAAAAGCTGAGCAGACCAGCGGCTACCCCTGCCCGCGAACAACCCATCAACATATGGTGTCGCGGCCGACCTGGCCGCGACTCCACCACCAAAGCCCGTCCACGGATCGAAGCTAAACGGACCGTCCTCGCGGATGTCTCGGGGGCGGAGCAACTTCCGTCCAATACGCGTGCCGAATCGCATCCCACAACCGCGATAGTTCGGGAAATTGCTCGCGCATCTGCACCAGGTCCGGAGCCGATGCTGCGGCGAATGAAACCAAAGGCTCCTCGGACCCGTTGCATACCAGAATCATCCGAATGCGGTGGCAGTCGATCCGCCATTCGGCAAGCCAGCCGTCTATCTCGGTGCGGTGTACCTCCATTCGCGGATGTGCGCTACCGGGTTCGCACATCGTCGGAGTCCCGCGCCAGCGACTCGAGCCGGTCCAACACTTCGCGTAATGTCCCCAGTGTGGGGCTGCCGTGTATCGGTGTGCCGATCCCCGGTGTTGGCGGGTAGTCGATACCTCGCGCCGCGCCGCGTTCACGTGGGGTCATCGACTGCGGAACCAGTCGACCGGCCAGGACAAGCGTGTGCTGCGCCGCTGCTTTCCACACGCACTGATGAATACGGCACGCCCGATGCCGCTGCGCCAGCTCATGCGCCAGCTCCACATCCGCGAAATCGCACAATGGCTGCGGCACAACGAATATCTGTCGCCTAGCCACGCTATTGCGGTTGTCGACGATTTCCGGGTCGACTTCCCATCCCTCGTCGTCAACGAAAGACCATGACCCGTCGGCGCGTTCGAGATATCGCGGACTGTTCTCAGGTGCCACCGCCAGTTTGCGGGCGTCCTCGTCATCGAGTCGTGCTGGTTCTTTCACGCCTGCCCCCTTACATCGTCCGAATGGTGAGCTCCCGCCGCCGAGGTGCCGATGAGGGCCATGGCAGCGGGGCAGGAAGCACGCTAAGTGCCCGTTTCTGCGTGGTCGGGTACGGTTCGTACCCCCGCCGATGTGCCCACGTCCGGTTACGCTGGAACCACTCGAACCAGCGGGGTGAAGGGGTGAGGCGATGTACAGCCCTGACGACAGCGCGCCAGTTGGCGAGCGGATCAAGTGGCAGCGTGAGCGCATCGGTATGTCGCGGCCCGTACTGTCAGGGCTGGTCGGCCGGTCGGCCGAGTGGCTGAAGGCGGTAGAGAACGGTCGCATCCAAACTCCCCGGCTGCCAATGCTCTTGCGGATCGCGCGAGCACTCGAGCTCGAAGACCTGGCCGAGCTGACCGGCAACGACCATGCCGTACCGGTATCGGTGTTCGCTGGTGAGCGACACTCCGCGCTGAACGAAGTGCAAGCGGCACTGACCGACTTCCGGCTCAGCCCAGCGCAACGCCCAATAAGCGCCGAGCACGTGGCCGAGCGACTGCGGCAGGCGTGGCGTGTGCGCCATGCCAGCCCGGATCATCGCAGTCAGCTCGGCGCGCTACTGCCGGGATTGATCAGGGATGCGCAGCGCGCGGCGCGCTCGACCGGGGACGAACGCCGGGCCGCCCGGAGGGTATTGGCCGGTGTCTATCAACTCGCTGACTTCTACGTCGCGTATCAGCCTGCGCCCGAGCTGGTTTGGCTCGTTGCCGACCGTGCGCTGAACGAGTCGTATGAAGCCGACGACCCGTACATCATCGCGTGTAGCGCATGGGCGATGGTGCAGGCACTGCGGGACTCGGGCCGCTGGTTCGAGGCAATAGTGTTGGCGCGCAACGCGATAGATAGAATCTCGCCGTACCTGGACGGGGACGAGGCCCCCGACGACTGGCGCGGTATCGCGGGTGCCCTCGAGGCCGAGATCGCCTACGTGCACGCGCGTCGAGGCCGCTACGGCGAAGCCTGGGAACATTGGGAACGCGCCGACCGGACTGCCCGCCAGCTAGGCCGTGGGTATAGGCACGTGCAGACCTCATTCTCGATGCCGGTGATGGCGGCACACGCGACCACCCTCGGTGTAGAGCTGGGCCGACCCGGTGAAGCGTTGCGTTCCGCCAACGAATTCGACGCCGACCGGATAGTCTCGCTGCCGCGTCGGAGCCGTCATTTCATCGAAGTAGCCCGCGCCCATTTCCAGCGCGGCGAGTCGACCGCCGTCCTCGCCATGCTCGACAAGTCGGAGCGCACCGCACCCGAAACGATCCGCTACAACGGCTACGCCCGCGAGATGCTGCACGCCCTAGCGAAGCGCCCTCCGTCAGGGATGCGCGACGACGTCCGGGACCTGTGTCAACGCGTCGGCGTTGCTGGCTAGACGCCAGCCGCTCAGCTACATATTCCGGCGCAGGTGTAGAACGTTCGATCCGATCGGCGCAGCTGTCGTTGCACCATTCGACGCGTCGTCCGGTTGGTGGCACCCGCCGCCGGGTACGGCATCGACCCGGCCGGGCTGCCGGAAGCGCTCTGCGATCAGCGGTTCGCGTCAACTGGTACATCGCAGAGTTGGCCTGCGCACTGGCCGGTGTCGGGGAACCCGAAGCCGCCTCTGAACGAGCCTCGGACGCACTGCGAGTCGGGGTTGCGACGCCAGGTTCCAGGCTGACCAAATTCATTCGAGTCCTCCACCACGAGATGTCGGCGAAATGGCCGACCAACGATGCCGTCGCCGCCCTGGGCGAGGAATTGCGTCAGACCCGCTCGAAACAGGCGAGAGGGTAATTCTCGAGGTCGGGCGAATTACCGGGCTGGCCAGAGACTTTCGAGCCAGCCTGCCGATGCGGACCGCCGAGACTCGAGCGCTCTCCGTCGTGCTCCTTGGGCGATGGCTGCGGCCGTTCAGGTTCTGCGCAAGATGACCATGATGTATTCGCAGGGAGCGTTCGTTCGGTTGGCGAAGCCGTGATCCGCGTCGGCCTGGAAGAACAGGGAGTCGCCTGCGTTCAGGGTCTCGCTGATCCCGCCGATCGCGACGGTGAGGGTGCCTTCGAGCACCACGAGTTGTTTCTCCGTACCCGGCGGATACGCGGGCAGCAGCCCGGTAGAGACCTGTGCGGGGAGGTAGTGGACGACCATCTCGGCTCCGCCCGCGCCCGGGGCCGCTGACACGATGTGCCGTTCGAAGCCGGTTTCCGGGTCACGGAAAACGGGGCGATCCTTCTTGCGCATAACAACGGCCACACCAGACGCGGTGGCAGCTGCCCCACCGATCAGGTCCGACAGCGACGCGTCGAGCGCGTGGGCGATCCTGGACGCGACGCCGATCGTCGGGCTCTTCTCACCGCGTTCGACCTTGGACAGCATCGCCCGGCTGACCGACGACTGTGTGGACAGCTGCTCCAGCGTCAGGCCCGCCTCCTCGCGGCGTCGCCGCACGTTGGCGCCGAACGCGCCGGCCAGGTCGTCACCGTGCTGTGGTTCAGCCGCGTTTCCGTCTTGCTCGACCACCATGCTCCTCGATCGATGAGTACTTTGCTGCCCACAGTGTAGATTTCTCCTAAAGAAGATGTATTCTTCTATCGGAGACGCGCGATATGCGCCAACACGATGGAGGTTCCATGCGTTTGATCTCGAGTGGCCGGCACCATGCCACGTTCGAATTCGGCGATCTGCAGGTGATCTCGTTGCGAGACGGGTACATCGACATGCCGCCGACACGGCTCCGCGACGAGGACGGGCGCACGCTCGATGAGCTGCCAGCCGCCGTGCCGCTGGCCGGCGACAACTTGCGGCTGTCGGTCAACGCCTTCTTCGTCACCGACGGCACTCGGTCGGTTCTCATCGACACCGGCGCGTCCAACGTCTGGCACGACCCCACCATGGGATTGATCTACGACGCGCTCGACGAAGCGGGGATCGACCGCGCGCATGTCACCGATGTGGCCATCACTCACAACCATGAAGACCATGTGAGCGGCCTGATTGCGCCGGACGGTTCAGAGGCGTTCAGCAAACTCGAGCGCGTGTGGATCGGCGCGGGCGACACCACGGTGTTCACCGGGCGGCTCGAGCCGATCCGCGACCGGGTGGTACCCGTGTCGGAGAAGGTCGCGATCAATGACTGGACCACCGCGATCCCGACACCGGGCCACACACCCGGTCACACCATCTACGACGTGAGGAGCGGCACTGGCCACCTGCTCGTGTGGGGCGACACCGTTCACGTTCCCACGCTCCAATTCGATCAGCCGAACGTGTCCTGGGAGTTCGACGGCAACCAGTCTCAGGCCCGCGCCGCGCGAGCGACCCTCCTCGAACAACTGACCCAGCCACACCACTTCGTAGCCGGAGCCCACCTCGACTCACCCGGCATCGCCCGGGTAACCCCCTCCGGCAATGGTTATGCGCTGGAATACCTCGCACCTCCGATCGGCTGATCGAGCCTGTCGGCTCGGGGCGGCGCTGGAGTCGGCAGGACCTGCGGTGGCAGCACCTCATCGCACGTGGCCGCACGAAGGGCTCCTAACGCTGTGAGGTGCGGCCGCACGACCGAGTAGGGTCCGAACGAGGGTGAGGTCGATCACATACCGGTCGAGGAGGTCTGTATGTCGATAGCTTTTCCAAACGAGTCGCGGGAGTATCGCGAAGCGCGTGACGCGCTGCTGGAACGGGAGATCGAACTCCGGCGGCAAATGGAGGCCGTCGTGGCGCAACGGAGATCATTACCGCCCGGCGGCGAGGTCCCCGAAGACTATGTGTTCGACCGAATCGGCGACGACGGTGCCGGCACGACGGTGCGCATGTCCGAGCTATTCGGCGATAGCGACACGCTGATGCTCTACCACTACATGTTCCCGCGCCACCCCATGGATGATCGCCCCAGACCGACGCGCGGTATCTTCTCGGAACTGCCCACGGCCGAAGGACCGTGCCCCTCGTGTACCGCGCTGATCGACACGTGGGACGGCACGACGCCCCATTTCGACGATTTGGGTGGCAATTTGGCGATCGTTGCAAAGGCCCCGATCGAGCGGGTAGCGGCGTTCGCGCAGGACAGGGGGTGGCGGAACACCCGGCTGCTGTCGGCGGCGCACTGCAATTTTCGCCGTGATTATGGCGGCGACGGTGCTGACGGTCACCCGGTACCGCTGCTGACCGTCTTCAAACTCTGGCCCGACAGCACAATACGGCTGCACTGGGCAAGCGAACTCATGTTCGCGCCACCGGATGGTCCGGGGCAGGCCCCAAGGCACCCGGACACAGTGGAGCCGCTCTGGACACTGTTCGATCTGGCCACAATGCCCCGGTTCCGGGAATGGCGAGTTCGACACCTGCCCGCGAATTGGTGACGACACTGATCCACAGGTTGTCCCATCCGCGTGATGCGGTGGGCGCGGTGTCGGTAGTCCGTTGCCACACAACAGTTTTGGTCAATCGGCAGAAGATGTCGTAGACCGTCATCGGCGGCGGGAGGTCGGTGGGCAGTGCCTGCCAGGCGATACCGCCGCGCACCAGGTAGCGGATTGCCTCTCACCGCGCCATCTTTGCCGCCGGTGTTGCCCGGTGCGGGGAGCAGCGGTCCGAGCAGCGCCCCACTGCTTGTCGCTACCCGAGGGCGGATACGCCGGACACGACGACTTCGGCGACACGCCGTGGGCGCCGGGCATGACCAACGCAGACAACTCGGCAATACTGGCGCACGAACTCCTGGCAGGACATGGTCTCGGCAACCGCTGATCTGCAGGACCTCGTTCAGTCGAAGAGCTCGATGCTCGGGAAAACCTGTCATGAGGTCGATCCTGCGGGTGGACTCGAGCAACGGAATCCCACCACCCCCACCGGGATTCACCGTCAGACGCGCCGCTCTCAACGCCGGGAGAAATCAGGCATCGCCCAAGAGTGTCCCTGCCAGGAACCAGGTTGGCGGCCACATCACGCCGCCAACCTCGATCCCTACCAACTGATCAGGAGGGAGACGAACATGAGCTCGGACAACACCGCACACCCCGCTAGGCCGGCACCCGACGAGTTGACTCAGTCGCGCTACGCGCTGCAGGTCGGCGAGATCGACGTGCTGGTGATCAGCGATGGGGTGTTGCCGCTGCCGGCCGAGGTTTTGTCCACCAACGCCGACCCGGGCGTCCGGGTGGCCTATCTGGACGACATGTACCTGCCGCGGGACCTGCTCGAGTTGCCGCTGAACGTGGTCGTGGTGCGTAGCGGCGGCCGGACCATACTCATCGACGCTGGGCTGGGGGTGGAGTTTCCGGACTTCTCGCGGGCCGGGCGGTTGGCCCAGCGACTGGACGACGCCGGCGTCGCTCCCGCGTCCGTGACCGACGTGGTGCTCACCCACTTGCACATGGACCACGTTGGCGGGCTGCTCGCCGACGGGCTGAGGGGCCGGCTGCGTCCGGACCTGCGCGTCCACCTGGCGGCCGCCGAGGCCGAGTTCTGGGAGTCGCCCGATTTCTCCCACACCTCCATGCCGCCGGAGGTGCCGGACGTGCTTCGGTCCGCCGCCTCGCGGTTCTTGGACGAGTACCGCGGCCAGCTGCGGCCGTTCGAGACGGAGTACGAGGTGGCGCCGGGGGTGGTCGTCGCTCGCACCGGCGGCCACACCCCCGGGCACAGCGTGGTCCGCCTGGCATCCGGCGGCGACCGGCTGACGTTCGCTGGCGACGCGGTGTTCTCGGTCGGGTTCGAACACCCCGACTGGTTCAACGGCTTCGAACACTATCCCGAGGAGGCGGCCCGCGTCCGGGTCGAACTTTTGCGGGAGCTGGCGGCGACCGGCGAGCCGCTGGTGGCCACGCACCTGTCGTTCCCGTCGGTCGGCCGGGTGGCGGTCGACGGCGACGTCTTTCGTTGGGTACCGGCCTGGTGGGGGTACTGACCGCTGCCGAGCCATATCTGCTGCAGCGAAAAGAAGGCGGGAAGTCCGAAGGACTTCCCGCCTTCTTGGCGGGCAGGCGAATCGTCCACCCGCCCAATAAGACTCAGTGGCCGCCGTTTTCCTGCAGGCGCTTGAAAGAGGCCTCGATCTCGGCTTCGGCCTCGGCGCGACCGACCCACTCCGAGCCCTTGACGAACTTGCCCGGTTCCAGGTCCTTGTAGCGCTCGAAGAAGTGCTTGATCGCGGCCAGTTCGAACTCCGGCACATCGGCCAGGTCCTGGATGTGATCCCAGCGCTTATCGCCCGCGGGCACGCACAGGACCTTATCGTCGCCGCCCTTCTCGTCGACCATCTTGTACATGGCGACCGGGCGTACCTCGATCAGGCAGCCGGGAAATACCGGCTCCGGCAGCAGGACCAGCGCGTCCAGCGGGTCGCCGTCCTCACCGAGGGTGTTCTCGATGTAGCCGTAGTCGGCCGGGTAGACCATGGACGTGTAAAGGAACCGGTCGAGCCGGACCCGGCCGGTCTCGTGATCGACCTCGTACTTGTTCCGAGAACCCTTGGGGATCTCGATGGTGACGTCGAACTCCACGCCATCTCCTTACTCGGTGCTTCTGTATGGACTGTCGCAAGCCGTCGTTGGAACGCCGACTCGACAGGTGTTCGGGGGGAACGGTGCCGCAACGAGGATAGTGTGGTCCGCGGGCACTTGGGTGCGGTAGGTGGGTGGCCCCGGCGACTGTTCGAGGTCACGGGAAACGACTACGACAGAGACGGCGGGCACGTGGTGGGTGGCAGCAGCAGGAATATCGGTGGCTTGGCCGCCAAGCGGCGCCGAAATATCTGGATCGGCGTCGCGCTCACGCTGGCTTTGCTGCTCGGTGCCGTGGCAGGCGTAGTGATTGCGCTGAAGCCGTGGACCGAGGAATTCCGGCACGGCGGGCTGAAGATCGCCGCGCCACCCGCACCCGTAAAGCCGATTCCGCAGGTAGCGCCCGCGCCGTCGAATGCGTCCGCACCCACCGCGGCCGGTATCGCCGCAGCGCTCGCCCCGGCGGTCGCCAATCCCGATCTCGGGGCATTCGCCGGTGAGGTCACCGACGCCGCCTCGGCGACGGTGCTGTGGAGTGCGACGCCCGATAAGCCGATGATCCCGTCCTCCACCGCCAAAGTTCTCACCACCGCGGCCGCCCTGCTCACGCTGCCGTCGGATCACCGGGTGAGCACCCGCGTCGTCACCGGATCGGCGCCCAATGAATTGGTGCTGGTCGGTGGTGGTGATCCGACGCTGACCGCGCAGCCCGACGGCAACGGGTACTACCCGAACGGGCCGCGGCTGTCGGATCTGGTGGCGCAGATCAGGTCCTCCGGCCACGCCGTCGACACCATCGTGGTCGACACCTCCGCATACGCCGGTGCGCCGATGGCTCCCGGCTGGGATCCGGTCGATATCGGCGAGGGCTCCATCGCGCCGATGGATCCGGTGATGCTCGACGGCGGCCGCCTCGATCCGCTGGTGGAGTACTCACCGCGCACCCCGACTCCGGCCCTGGCCACCGGCCAGCGCCTGGCCGTCGAACTCGGACTCGATCCGGCCAAGGTGCGGATCGGCAATGCCGCCGCCGATGCCACGGAAATCGCGAGTGTCCAGTCCGCGCCGCTGCGCGACCGGCTGCGCGACACGATGGTCCACTCCGACAATGTGCTCGCCGAGGCCATCGGCCGCGAGATCGCGGTGGCGAGCGGCAATGAGCCCTCGTTCACCGGAGCCGTCGCCGCACTCGAGACCGCCCTCGGCAAAGCCGGATTCGATATCACCGGCCTCTCGATGCGCGATGCCAGCGGCCTGTCCACCGAGGACCGGGTGCCACCGCGACTGCTCGACAAGATCATCGCCACCGCGGCGAAGCCCAGCGGCGCCAATGCCGTACAGCCGAGCAACACCATGGCAAGGCCGGAAACCGATCGGATCGCGGTCACCTTGGCGCCGATGCTCGACGATCTGCCGATCGCGGGTGCGACCGGGTCGCTGATCAGCCGTTATGTCACGCAGAACCGGGGTGGTGCGGGCTGGGTGCGGGCCAAGACCGGAACTCTGTCGGTGGCGAGCACGTTGGTCGGTTATGTGCTGGACAGCGACGGGCGGGTATTGACCTTCGCACTGATGTCGAACGATCGGCCACCGGAGCTGAGTCGTCCCGCATTGGACGCCATCGCTGGCACGCTGCGTAACTGTGGATGCTCGTGACGGGTGGTTGACCATGTTCGAAGGCACTGACAAACCTGGCGTTATGCCCGCCGTGGATTCGGGTGCGGATGCTCCGGCCGAGCGCAGGCGCTCCGGATTCTCGGGCGCGGTCGATTGGCGACTCGCGGCGCGCACCGGTGCGGCCCTGGTGCCGTCCGGCCCACGGACCTCACGGTATTCGGCCGAACAGGTGGTCAGCGAACTCGCCGATGCCTCGGTGCGCGCGGAGGGGCCGGTTCGTGAGGTGAGCGGACTGCTCGACAACAAACCGGTGCCCTCGGCCCGCGTCGTCGATCGGCCCGGCTGGATCACCGCCGCGGCCGACTCCATGTCCCAGCTGACCGGCACCGGCGCGCAGTCCTCGGATAAGGGCCTGCTGTCCGGCAAACCCGCCGGTGTGCAGGCAGGCGCGATGCTGGCCTTCCTCTCCACCGCGATCCTCGGCCAGTACGACCCGTTCACCGGACCCGATGGGACGCTGCTGCTGGTGGCGCCGAACATCATGGCCGTGGAGCGCGCACTCGGGGTTGCGCCCACCGACTTCCGCTTCTGGGTCTGCCTGCACGAGGTGACCCACCGGGTGCAGTTCTCCTCCGCGCCGTGGTTGACCGACTACATGCGCGCCAATGTCGACATCCTCGGCGAGGTCGGCGACGAACCGCTGGCCGATATGCTCGGCCGACTCGTCGACGAGGTGCGCGACCGTCGTCGCGGCACGGCTGCGGACGATCCGAATTCGCGCGGTGTGGTCGGGCTGCTGCGGGCCACCCAAGCTCCGGCGCAGCGCGAGGCGCTGGACCGGCTGCTGATGCTCGGCACGCTGTTGGAAGGCCATGCGGACCACGTCATGGACGCGGTCGGCCCGGCCGTCATCCCCACGGTCGAACACATCCGCGCTGCCTTCGACAAGCGCCGTAAACGCCCGTCCAACCCGCTGCAGCGGATACTTCGTGCACTGCTCGGGGTGGACGCGAAGGTCGCCCAGTACGTCCGCGGCAAGAAATTCGTGGACGCCGTGGTGGACCGCGTCGGCATGACCCAGTTCAACACCGTCTGGACCAACCCCGAAACCCTCCCTCGCCCAGACGAAATCGAAGACCCCCAACGCTGGATCACCCGCGTACTCGCCTGATCCGCGTCGTCGCCCCCTGGGCGGTTGCCGTATATAGGCTCCGATCGGTTCGGCGGTAGTCTCCGGGTATGACGCGTGCGGCTGGCGGGGCGCCGGGGAGTTCGCGGCGGCTGCCCGAGACCGGGGCGGTGCTCGAGGTTCGGCGCGCGGTGCGGGGGTGGCTGGCCGATTATGCGCCGGACGCGGGGCAGGGCGTGGCGGTCGCGTTGTCCGGCGGTGCGGATTCGCTGGCGCTGACCGCCGCTGCGGTGGTCGAGGCCGCCGCGGTTGACGCGCTCGTCGTCGATCATCAGCTGCAGTCCGGATCGGACAGGGTTGCGGCCGAGGCCGCGGCGAAGGCATTGTCGCTCGGATGTCGGTCGGCACATGTGCTCCCGGTTGCAGTGGGCAGTGCCGGGGGACTGGAGGCGGCGGCGCGCCGGGCTCGGTATGCGGCGCTCGATGCGGCACGCGGCGGGCTACCCGTCCTGCTCGGGCACACCCTCGATGACCAGGCCGAAACCGTATTGCTCGGACTCGCGCGGGGTTCGGGTGGGCGGTCGATTCAGGGGATGGCGGCATTCGCGGAGCCTTGGGGGCGGCCGCTGCTCGGGGTGCGGCGGGCGGTGACCAGGCAGTTGTGTGCCGATCTCGGGTTGACCCCGCACGAGGATCCGCACAATTCGGCGCCGGAATTCACCAGGGTGCGGTTGCGCCATGAGGTGTTGCCGTTATTGGAGGAGGTACTCGGCGGCGGGGTCGCGGGGGCGCTGGCCCGCACGGCCGAGCAGTTACGTGACGACGGTGCGGTACTCGACGCGCTGGCCGACGAACTGCTGCACGTCGCGAGTGCGGCTCCGGTGCGTGCGGGCGGGCCGAGCGGGGGTGACGGTCCTCACAATGACGGCGCGGACAGTGATTGCCCGACCCTCTCGATCGAGACACTCGCCACTGCCCCCGCGGCATTGCGCCGACGCGCGATTCGTGCATGGCTGCGGGTCGGTGGTGCTAAAGCGCTGACCAACAAGCATTTACAGGCGGTTGACGAATTGATTACCGCATGGCGCGGTCAGGGCGGCGTCGCCGTCGGCGGCGGAGCGCCGGGTAGCAGGTTGGTCGCGGCGCGCGAACATGGCAGGCTGACTTTGCGTTTGCATGCGAGCCGATGACACATAATGGATCGACCGGAAGCGACGCCCGCGGCGCGCACGACGGGCCCGGAGAGACAGGTACAGTCGGCCGCAGGCCGTCCGTTGAGGGTGGCGATGGGCGACGGGCGGGCCCACGAAGGGCCCTGGAACGCCGCCGACACAACACCGGAAGGGAAACCAACTGACGTGTACGAGGGCGATATCGCGTCGGTGCTGATCACCGAGGAAGAGATTGCGGCCAAGACCCAGGAGCTGGCCGAACTCATTGCCAAGCGCTATCCGGCCGATGCCCCCGAGGGTGATCTGCTGCTCGTCGGCGTCCTCAAGGGCGCGATCTTCTTCATGACCGACCTTGCCAAGGCATTGCCGATTCCCACGCAGATGGAATTCATGGCGGTCTCCTCTTATGGATCTTCGACCTCGTCCTCCGGCGTCGTGCGCATCATGAAGGATCTGGACAAGGACATCGCGGGCCGCAATGTGCTGATCGTCGAGGACATCATCGACTCCGGTCTCACGCTGTCCTGGCTCAAGCGCAATCTGTCCACCCGCAATCCGGCCTCACTCGAGGTCGTCACCCTGCTACGCAAACCGGACGCGCTACGCACCCATGTGGACGTCGCCCATGTCGGCTTCGATATCCCGAATGAATTCGTCGTCGGCTACGGCCTCGATTACGCGGAGCGCTACCGCGACCTGCCCTATATCGGCACCCTCGACCCGAAGGTCTACGGCGGCTGATTCAGCCCGCCGTCGCGGTGCACACCGCAACCGTCGCGGTTCGACCAGCACTCATGGCATGAGCGCGAATATCGTTGCGGGCGAACCCGACCCGCCCCGATAGAGCGCGCCGCCAACGAGCACCCAGGCCCCTGTCGCGGGCAGTTCGGCGAGATTTGCCAGACACTCCAGGCTGATCCGGTGCTCGCGATACAGCAGCTTCGATGCCGCATAGCTATCGTCGCTCCCCAGATCCGGGCCGAAGGTATCGATGCCGAGTGCCCCGCGCCGCCCGAGCCGCCCGGTCCGCAATAGCCATTCGACCGTCTGGACCGCGAATCCCGGCTGATGGTAGGCACTTTCGTCGGTGCCGATGAACTCCGGCGTCCCCCATTTCCCGTCCCACCCGGTCCACGCCACTACCGCCGACCCATCGGGAATGCGCCCGTGCCGACTTTCCCACTGCTTCAGGTCATCGACGCTGATCGCATAATCCCGATCGTGCGCACACTGATCCCGCACGTCGATTTTCACCGCGGGCAGCAATAAATCCTCGAGGTCGAGTTCGTCGGCGGCCAGCCCGTCGACATGGAAGTGAATCGGTGCGCCCCAATGGGTTCCGGTGTGCTCGCCCTGCTGGATATGGCGCAGGTAATAGCCGTCGTTCGCCACCGTCGCGGCGATATCGGTGCGGAATTCCGGATCACCGGGAAATAGCGGTGTCGTCGCCGGATCATGCACATGGGACAGACTGACCAGCCGCCCGAACGGCCGCGCGGTGGTCATCGCTGCCGTTGCGGAATCGCCCGCGCCAGGGCCAGCAGATCGGCCTCGAGCATGCGGAACAACCGATAGCTGAGCACGAACGCCAGGATGCCACCCACGCTGAGCACCCGCACTGGAAAGAGGACCAGATTCAGATCGGCGGCGTCGACGAAGGTCGCACTGGCCACGCTGAGCAGCGGGACCGACGCGGCCACACCCAGATAGAAATTGCCGCGCGCGGCGACCTTGCGCAATTGCCGTGCGTCCTTGGCGCCGATGCCGCCGCGCACCAGCAGCTGCGGATACACCGACCGCACCGCGAAGATCATGATCGGGAAGAACGGGTAGGCGAGTGCGATCGCGGCGCAAACCAGCTGTGCGGCAAAGAAATGAAAGAAGGTCTGCCGTGGCAGATCGACGCCGGAGAAGGCGAGTGCCAATGGCCATCCCACCCCGGAGACCAGCCAGAAGCCGAACGGCACCCAGACCGCCCAGTCACCCATGTGCAAGGTGTCACGCCGCGCCGCGGCCAGCAGGCGCGGGGAGTATTCGCGACCGCGCGAGAGTCGCAATCCGATGGTCAGCGGACGGCGGGTGAGGAACAGCAGCAGCAGTGCGGCGATCGGGAAGGTGATCAGATTATTGATCAGACCCACCGTGGCGAACCGTTCCTGATCGGCCACCGACATCCGATCGATGACCAGCGACTGGTTCAGGTTGATGTTGTACAGGCTGGCGAGCACATTCGGCACGCCGATGCACAGCCCGAGGATCGGCAGCAGCCAGCGGCGCGCCCGATAGGCCAGGCTGGTCGGTGCCGGATCGACCAACTCCCTGGCGCGGGCGTCGAGGCACAGATCGAGTTGCGCGGCGAGTTCGGCGCCATTGCCCCAGCGCCGTTGCGGATCCGCCTGCAGACATTCGAGCAGCACCCGGCGCAGGGCGCTCGGGGTGTCCGCGGGCAGTTGCGCCAGCGCCGCGTCGGTGACGCCGCGCTCGCGCAGGCGCACCATGGTCGCGAAGGTTTCGGCGCGGGCATCCGGATCGGCGGGCATCGGCGGATCGTCGAAGGGGGCCGCGCCGGTGAGCAGTTCCCACAGCAATGCGCCGAGGGAAAAGATATCGCTGCGCGGACCCGGTGCCGGGGCGGTCGGGTCGAGCAGTCCGGCCAGCTGTTCCGGGGAGCGGTACGGCAGTGAATCCGGTTCGACCGCTACCGAATTCGTCACCGCTCGCGGCGCGGCCGTACGCACCGCGAAATCGGCGAGTTTGGGTATGCCCTCGGCGGTGAACAGCACATTGGCCGGTTTGATATCGCGGTGCAATACGCCGCGCTGCTCGGCGTAATTGAGCGCGTCCGCCAGTCGCCTGCCGATCCAGGCGACCGTCTCCGGCCAACTGAGTGTGGCGATTTCGGCGCGCACACTCGAATCGGCCGGGCGGATTTCGCCTTTGGCTTCCATGGCCGTATCGATGGCGCGCAGTAGCAGGACGCCACCGTCGGTCTCCGCACCACGCCGACGCTGCTCGAGCACCCCGGCCGCCGTGCCACCGGGCAGGTACTGCATGTAGACCAGACGCGTCGATGCGGTTGTCTCCGGTTCTGCCTCCGGTGTGGCGGTGACCAGGCGCTGATCGAAAACCCGCACCAGATGCGGGTGGTCCAGTTGCGCCATGCTGTGCCCGCCAGCCGCCCGACCGGCCGAAAGCCGCACGGCGACGAGGCGCTGCATGGATCGCTGCCGGGCGAGGAAGACCCGGCCGAGTGTGCCGGTGCCCAGATCGGTGAGCAGATCGAAGTCGTCGATGCGGCGGCCCGGACGCAGGTCGGCGACCAGCGCGGCCCCGCGCTCGGTATCCGCCGCGGTATCGCCCGCGTCTGTGAATTCGGTCAGCCGCGCGCGGAGGTCCGGCGCCAGCTCCGGATATTCGGTGAGGAATTCTTCCAGTTCGAGCGGGCCGTACCGGCGCCGGGCCAGGAACTCCTCGCAGATCAGGTCGACTAATCCCGCACTGTCCTCGACCTCGGGAAATTCCTTGCGGTACTCGGTAATGCGTTTGCCGAGACCGGCCCGGTCCCAGCGATGACGCAGGTCTATCCGGACCAGATCGGTGAGTATCGCCAGCCGCACCTGGGTGCCGTCGGGGACGTATTCGGCGATCAGGGGCGGTTCGGTCCGGTCGCCACGAAGGCAGCGCTGCCAGTCTTCGGTGAATTGTCTGATGGGGTCGGTCTCGCCGCGATACGCGAAATCGGCAGATGTCACGATGGCTGCTCCAACGCGGCGCGTGTGCCGCGCTCCCGCCCTGCCGACACCAGTTCCCGGTCCAGGGTTTCCTGGGGCGCAACTACCCGCTCCAGTGCGCGCAGATCGGCCTCCAGCGCGCGGAAGAGCAGGTAGGAGCCGATGAAGGCGATAATGCCGCCCACACACAGCACACGCACCGCGGCGATCACCATCGGAATATCCTCCGGTGGTAGGAAGGTCACCCCGGCCACCGCGAGCAGCGGCACCGATGCCGCGACCGCCAGATACAGATTGGCACGGCGGTCCAGACCGCGCAGCCACACCGCGTCCTCGGTGCTGATCTCCCCGTGCCGCAGGAAGATCGGATAGATGCAGCGGACCATGTAGAAGCAAACCAGGAAGAACGGGTACGCCACCGCGATCGCACCACACACCACGATCGAGGTGAGGAAGTGCAGCAGCGCGCGTGCCGGCACATCCCCGGCCGCTGCATCCAGCGCGATCGGGAAGGTGAACCCGGCGATGACCCACAGCGAGAAGACGACCACGACAGCCCTATCGCCGAACAGTAGGGAATCCGCTCTGGCCAGCCGGAGCGTCTCCGAATCGTACCGTCGCCCTCGGCGCAGCCCGTACGGCACCGTCATCACTCTTCGGCCCATATAGAGGATCAGCGTCGCGCCCAGCGGGAAGAAGATGCCGTTCACCACGGTGGTGATGATCATGAACGTGCGCCCGGCATCGGCGGGCAGCCGGTCCACGATCAGATGCTGGTTGTGCTGGATGTTGTAGGCCGAGGCGAGGATATTCGGGATCCCGATGGCCAGCGTGACGATCACGAGTCGCCACATACGCATCCGCAGCCGCCAACTGCCAGGCGGCGGGTCGACCAGATCCCGGGCCCTGGCGTCCAAGCACAGATCGAACTGCTTGGCCAGCACCGCGCCATTGGACCAGCGCCGCGTCCGATCCGATTCCAGACAGGTCAGCAGCACCCGCCGCAGCGCCGCTGGGCAGTTCGCCGGAACGCGTTGCAGCGCAATCTCATCCACCCCGGAGGTGCGGCGTTCCAGCATGCCCTCCAGTGCCGTATCGTCGCCGTGTTCGGTCGCGGTCGCGGTGGAATCATCGAACGGTTTCGCGCCGGTCAGCAATTCCCAGAGCACCACACCGAGGGCGTAGATATCGGAGCGGGTGTCCAGATCCTCGGCGGTGCGCTCGCGGCCGGGATGGCAGGCCTCCAACTGCTCGGGTGACATATACGCCAGCGATCCGCCGAAATAGGCGACCGGACTGGTGCCAGCCACATTGCGGCTGAAGCTGATATTGAAATCGGCCAGTTTCGGTACCGCTTCGGCGGTGAGCAGGATATTGGCCGGTTTCACATCCCGGTGCAGCACGCCGTGCGCGGAGGCGTACTCCAGTGCCTCGGCCAGTCTGCGGCCCAGCCAGGCCACGGTTTCCGGCCAGCTCAGTCCAGCGATCTCGGTGCGCACGCTGGAATCGGTCGGCCGGATCTCGCCCTTCTCCTCCATGGCCGCGTCGACCGCGTCGAGCAGCAGCTGGCCGGTGCGTTCGGCGGGCGGGGTCGCGCGCAGCCAGCGCAGCACGCCGAGCAATGTGCCGCCGGGCAGAAATTGCATGTACAACAACCGGAGTCGGCGCATGGCCGGATCGCGGGCGTCCTCCGAGCCGAGCAGCCGCTGATCGAAGACGCGCACGATGTAGTCGTGATCCAACTGGGCCAGGGTCTGCGGTTCGGTGCCGCGGTCGGCGGAAATCTTCACCGCGACCAATCGCTGCAATGACCGCTGCCTGGCCAGGAAGACGCGGGCAAAGGCGCCGCTGCCGAGCCCGGTGAGCAGATCGAAATCGTCGATGCGCTGGCCGATCTGGATCTGGTCGAGCGCGTCGAAGGTCCCCGGACCGTTGCCGACCGTGGTCCGGGTGGCGGTCGAGGTCCCGATCGAATCGATGGCTGCCGTTTCGCTCGGGTCGATGGCTGCCGTCGCGTTCGGGTCGATGGCTGCGGTTGCGTTCGGGTCGATGGCTGCCGTTGCGTTCGAATCGACGGTTGCGCGGGTCACGTCATTAGCACGATCAGACCCCTTGCTTTGGTTCAGCTGGGTCGATTCGTTCAGTTCGTTGTATTGCGCGGTCCGGGTCTGCTCAGCGGCCGCGCGAGTTCTGGCCAACTCGGTCAGTACGGAATCCTCCAGCACCGCCCGTCGAGTGCTCTGATCGAAGTCGTCGGCATTGAGCAACACGCGCAATTCGGCCGCTTGTTCGGGATATTCCCGTAGACAATCCTTGGGGTCGACGCGCTCGCCGCTTTGCCTGCGGATGACGAACTCTTCATAGACCAAACCCGCTGGAATACCATCCGGTTCGAGTTCGGGGAACTCGGCGCAGTAGTCGAAAAGGCGCTTGCGTGCGGTGGGGTCGCTACTGGATTCGCGGCGTTCCTGGGGCGATGCTCGCTCGGTTACCGGCTGGGTATCCGTCGCGCGTGCCGCAGCGCTGCGCCGGATCCAGCGATGTCGCAGGTCGACGCGGATCAATTCGATCAGTGCCGCCTGGCGCAGGGACTCCGCATCGGGCAGAAACTCGGCGATCTCCGGCGGTCGGCTGGTGGATTCCCAGCTGGCCGATTCCCATGCGGCGGAGAACGCCCCGACAACGTCGTTATCGGTGTGCAGCAGCGGTCCACCCCAATCGCGGGTCGGATCGGAGTCGAGACCGGGTCGGTAAGTCTTTTCGGAATCTGCACTCATTTTCGGACCTAGCTGCTGAGCGGATCCAGAGAATCCGCAGTGTTCGGTCGGTGGATGTACCGATGAATTTTCCGCCACACCCGACGCCATCGTCCCCCGAGCAGTAATCGGAATGATAACTTGCGGCTCAACAGCGGATCACCCGATTTCGACAACCACGCGACGGGGAAGAACCAGCACATGCAAAAAGCAGCCACGGGCACGAAGGCGGTAGCCGAACGTGACCGCAAAGCCATGACTCCGGCAGCCGAGCCCCCGGAGGTGCAGACCGCCAACGGGGTGTCCGGTGCGGCGGCCGACGCCGTGCATACTTCGATGGAATCCAGCATGCCACGCGAATCCGGCATGGCACGAGGTCCGGCTTCGGCGATGGCCGCGAGCGTGCGCGACGGCTCGCTGACACCGACCCAGACGGTCGGCACCGCCCTGGACCGGATCGCCGCCGGAAATCGAAAGACGAACGCTTTCGCCGTCGTTCGCTCGGCCTCGGCGCGGGCCGAGGCGCTCGCGCTGGAACAGCGCTCCGATCTGGACGTACTGCCCTTGGCGGGTGTTCCCATCGCGATCGAACACAACATCGCGGTCGAGGGCGAGTCGACGTCGGCCGGTTCCGCGGCGACCGATACCCGTCCGGCCGCCGCCGACCATCCGGTGGTGCGCCGACTGCGGGCCGCCGGCGCGGTGGTGGTCGGGCAGACCGCGGTATCGGAGCTGGGGCTGTGGAGCACCACCGAGAGCGAGGGCCGGATCACCCGCAACCCGTGGAATTCCGCGCGCAGCACCGGTGGATCGTCGGGCGGCTCGGCCGCGGCGGTCGCCGCCGGGCTGGTACCGGTGGCACACGGCAGTGACGGGCTCGGTTCGGTGCGGATTCCCGCGGCCTGCTGTGGGGTGTTCGGGATCAAGCCGGGACGGCACACCGTGCCAGCCGAGTGTGGCGTCGATTCCTGGTCGGGGATGGTCGAAAGCGGTGTGCTCGCAACCACGGTCGGTGATGCGGCACTCGCGCTATCGGTATTGGCCGCGCGCCCGGACCTAGCCGAGCTAGATCCGCCGGGCCGACTACGCATCGGGCTGGCCGTTGCGCCGCCCTCACGTTTGTTCCGGGTCGATCGGCACTGGACCGTGGCGGCTCGCACCGCCGCCTCGGCCGCTGTCGCGGCCGGGCACCTGGTGGAGCCCGCGACCCTGCCGTATGGCGAATCGATCATCTCCGTTGGCCTGCGCTGGCTGGCATTCGCCGCCCGCGAGGCCGTGACACTCGTGCACCCCGAACGTTTGCAGCCGCGCACCCGCCGACACCTCGCACTCGGCCGGTTGGTCCAGCGCCTGCGGCTGATCCGCCCGGCTCAGGTGGACCGGGTGGAAGCGCGACTGCTGGAATTCTTCGAGCGCTACGACGTCGTGATCACCCCGACGCTCGCCGCGCCGCCGCCGCGGGCCCGGGCCTGGCACACCCTGGGCTGGTTGGCGAATGTCGTTACCAGCGCACGATATTCATCGTTCACACCGCTGTGGAATATGGTCGGCTGGCCCGCCGCCTCGATCCCGATGGGTATGCACCCCGGCTCGAAGACGCCGGTCGCCGCCCAGCTCGCGGCACCGCCCGGCGGTGAATCGACCCTGCTGCGCCTGTCGGCGCAGCTCGAGTCGATCCACCCCTGGAAGCGAACGGTGAGCGGCTAACTCGCGACGGCGGCCTGGTGCTGGACCGAGAAACCGCCCTCTACCGCGCGTGCGGCGAATTCGAGAATGGTCGGCCGGTTATCGTCGGCGCGCCAGGCGACGGCCAGTTCGCACGGGGCGAGCCCGTTGAGCGGGCGGGCGGTCAGTCCGGGCCAGCGGTACATCGGCACATTGTTCTCGGCGAGCAGGCAGACGCCGAGGCCGAGGCTCACCGCCTCCAGCTTGTCCTCGGGGGTCGCCGCCTCGGCGCCGATCTTGGGCTGACGGCCATTGCGCGCGTCGTTGCCGAGCCAGAAGTCGCGCACCGCACCGGCCTCGGTGGGCAGCGCGATGAACGGTTCGTCGAGCAGGTCGGCGAAGTCGATGGTCTCGTTATCGGCCAGCGGATGGTTCTCCGGCAGCAGCACCCAGCGTGGTTCGGTGCGCAGCACCTGCCAGCGGAACCGGTTCGGATCGGGCAGCGGAAGCCAGACCATCGCCAGATCGGCCTGCCGACCGGCCAGACCGCTGGACGGGTCGGTCCAGGAGGCGGCGTGCAGGGCGAGCCGGTGCCCGCTCGCGCTCTCCAGATCGTTGAGCAGACCGCGGCCGAGCGCGGACTGGATGCCGACGCGCAGCACCTCACCCGCCTCCTGCAGGGAGACGTTGGTGACTTCCCACAGCTCCAGGATCTTGCGGGCGCCCTCGAGCAGTTCCTTACCCGCGACGGTCAGCGCCACGCTGCGCTGGTTGCGGTCGAACAGGACCACGTCGAGCTGGCGTTCCAGCTGACGAATCTGACGCGACAGGGTGGGTTGAGCGATGTGCAGCCGCTGAGCGGCGTTGGTGAAGTGCAGTTCCTCAGCGACGGCGACGAAATACCGCAGGTCGCGCAAATGCGGGTCCATAGCCCCTTGCTATCAGAATCGGTCCTGAATTTCTAGCCTATTGAAGCCGGAAAGTCTGGATATGGCAGCTGAAACAGTCGACAGGTTTGTTAGAGACAGCATATGGCCTGTCATGGTCATTTGCACCATCGACTTGGCGAATCTCCGGCACTCATGGTGCATGCGACCTCGCCGAAGCTAATTGGGCAGATGACCAGCAATGATGCTGCGCGCGGCGGACTCCGAGCCTCGATTTCGGTGTGTCGAAGTGTGGCCGGTCACCCTCGGAGAAACCGGCCCGCAACGACGTCGGGGCCGTTACAACCGTGGATAGTGAGATTGGTCACAAATACGTTTGCGGTCGCCGAAGCGCGAGAGGGCGCCGTGGTCGCGACAACACGACCACGGCGCCCTCGATGCGCGATCAGAGGCCGCGCGCGCGATCCTCGTACGCCTTGCGCTCGACCGCGTCGACATCGTCGAGGAAGGCATTGCTGGACCCCAGCGCCCTGGCCAGTCCATCGGCCACCGGTTCGGGCAGCAGATTTACCAGCTGCGAGAGCAGACCGGCCACCGCGGTCACCCGGACCTTGGATCGGGGTGCGGCGATCAACGCGACGATGGCGTCGGCGATCTCCTCCGGCTCGGCCGGGCGCAGCAGCTTCGGGCCGCTCACGCCGGAGCCGAGTTCGGTATTGGTCAGCGTCGGCAGCACCGAGGAGAACGCGACACCGGAACCCCGGTACTCCTCCCGCAGCGTATCGGTGAAGCCCAGCACCGCGTGCTTGCTGGCGTTATAGGTCGCCAGGCCGGGGATATGGGTCTCACCCGCGAGCGAGGCGATATTGATGACGTGTCCGCGTTTGCGCGGCAGCATCCGGGCCAGGCCCAGTTTGGATCCGAGGATCACACCGTAGACGTTGATATCGAGGATGCGGCGGGTGATCTGGTCCGGCTCGTCGACGAATTTGCCGGTCGGCATGATGCCCGCGTTGTTGATCAGCACATCGATCGGACCGACGGTGCGCTCGACCTCGTCGAGGAAGCTCTCGAACGAGATGGCATCGGTGACATCGAGCCTGCCGTACAGCTCGAAATTCCGGGTGGTTCCGGACTCTTTGACCGTGGTCTCGTCGATATCGCCGATCGCGATCTTGGCACCGAGCGCTTGGAGTGCGGTCGCCGTGGCCAGTCCGATGCCGCGCGCACCGCCGGTGATCACGACGACCTTGCCACGAATCTTCGCTACGTCCGTGTTGGATTTGCGGCGCTCCCGGTGCCCTCCGTGGTCACGCTCCGCTGCCGCCTCCTGGCCCGTCGCTCGCACCGCGGTCACTTGTTGTCTCCCTTGAGCTTCAAGATGGCCGGAATATTGATCCGCCGCAGACCGCGAGCCCCTGCCGCGCGCATCGCGCCGAGCCCGAACAGCACCTTCGGCATCTGGTACGGGAACCAGAGCAGTTCCTTCTGCTGGGTCGGCAGGATCGGCGTGGTGATCGCCTTCTGCCTGCAGTACTTGCGCACCCCGTCCGGACCGCCCCAGCGGGCGCCGACCCCGGACTGCCCCCAGCCGCCCATCGGCAGCGCGAAGCTGAACAGGTTGACGAAGACATCGTTGATATTCACCGCGCCGACATCGAGTTCGCGGGCGACCCGCTCGCCGCGCTCCTTGTCCCCGGTCCACACCGAGGCCGACAGGCCGTAGATCGAATCATTGGCCAGCCGAACGGCTTCCGCCTCGTCGGCGACCTTGATCACCGGCAGGGTCGGGCCGAAGGTCTCCTCGGTGATGCAGGACATGCTCTGGTCGACATCGACCAGCACGGTCGGCTCGAACAGCGTGCCGACACCGGTCCGCTTGCCACCGGTGGTGACCCGGGCACCCGCCGCGATGGCCTCGTCGACATGGCGCTGCACGATCTGGACCTGGTTCTCGTTGGCGAGCGCGCCGACGTCATGTTCGGACTCGCGCCCGTCGAGGCCCTGACGCAGATTCTGGACCGCGTCGGTGAGTTTGGCGACGAACCTGTCATAGACCGGCGCCTCGACATACACCCGTTCGACCGAGATGCAGACCTGGCCCGAATTGAACATGCCGCCGAAGGCGATGCCGTGCGCGGCGCGATCCAGGTCGGCATCGGCCAGCACGATGGCCGGATCCTTACCGCCCAATTCCAGGCTGTAGGGAATCATCCGCTCGACGCAGGCGGCCGCGATCTTGCGCCCGGTCGCGGTCGAACCGGTGAACTGGATGTAGTCGGCGTTCTCGATCACCGCGGCGCCGGTCGCACCCGCACCGGTGACCACGGCGAAGACCGGCGGTGCGCCGATTTCGGCCCAGCCCCTTGCCAATTCGAGCGCAGAGAGCGGGGTCACCTCCGAGGGTTTGAGGATCACCGCGGCGCCAGCGGCCAGCGCCGGGATCACATCGATGACCGGCATGGCCAGCGGGAAGTTCCACGGTGTGATCACGCCGACCACCGGATACGGCTTGTACACCGTGGTCAGCTTCTTGACCCGGGCCAGCGGGCTGTGTGGCGAAGGATGGTCGTCGGCGAGGAATTTGGCGGCCCGGCGCGCGTAGTAGCCGATCAGATCGGTGGAGAAGGCCGGGTCGATCAGCGCGTCCACCCGTGGCTTGCCCGTCTCGGACTGCAGCACGTCGGCCAGGTGCTCGGTGTTGTCGATAATCCAGTCCTGCAGTTTCAACAGCCATTCCTTGCGGCCGTCGGGGCCGATGGCCTCCCACTCCGGCTGGTACAGGCGCAATTCACGGATCTTGGCCGCGACCGCCTCGGCGCTCTGTTCCGGCACGGTGCCGACCACCGCACCGGTACCCGGATTGCGCACCTCGATCAGCGTCGGATCCGTCGTTTTTGCCGCTGTCTTGCGTGCCGTCGCTTTCTTTGCCGCGCCGGGCACCGATTCGGTGTTGGTCACTGCTGTTCTCCCACTGACGTTGTGCTGTGAACCGCTGGCAGCCGACTACTGTGAATCAGCTCACTGACCTATGATCGTGACACAAGATTGTGGGACTTTCTTGGGCCTTTTTGTCAACCTACTCGGTTGATTTTGTATCGAAAGTACAACTCGGAGGAATCATGGTCGCTGCCTCGGCCGATCGTCCGGCGGCCACGGCGCCGCTGCGGACCGATTCGGATCCGAACGTCGAGGTCGTGCGCGACTGGCTGGCCGAATATGTCTACGAGACGATGCGGACCCAGACGCTCGAGCAGATCGTGGACCGGCTCGACAACGCGATCATCGCCCGCATCCCGGAGCTCGCCGACCGCGATATCCGCCGTGATCTCGCGGCCAGCACCAGGGCTCATGCCAGGGTCATGCTGAGCGGGTTGACCAGCGACACCTTCGATTTCACGCTGCCCGACGAGGTGCACGCCTTCGCGCGCACGATCGCCCGGCGCGGCTTCCAGTTGCGGCTGCTGTTGCGGACCTACCACGTCGGGCAGGAGGCCGTACTCGACTACATGAGCGAGGCGATCGAGGAGCGCCGTCCGCCACAGCAGATCGAGCGCGCGGTCATGCTGCGGCTGTTCGAGCGATCGATCAGATGGGTCAGCAATTCGGTGGAGGCGCTGACCGACACCTACATGGAGGAACGCGAACGGATCCTGCGCGCCGATCTCAACCGCCGCTCCGAAACCGTTCGCGCGCTATTGGCCGATGGCGACATGGATATCGACCAGGCCTCGATTCGGCTCGGATATCGCCTCGCCCAACAGCATTTGGCCTTCGTGCTCTGGGCCGACGAGTCGGGCGACGCCGAGATGAGCGGACAGCTGGATCGGGTCGCGGCGCGACTGGCGGCCGCGATCGGCAGCACACGGGTGCTGACGGTTCCATCCGGTGCGAGTGGCATGTGGGCCTGGGTCGGCTTGGATGATGAGGCGCATGCGGCGCACATGGCCGAACCCGGTCGGCTGGCACGACTGGTGGCCGGATCGGTGGAGCCGCCGATGCGGGTCGCCTTTGGTGTGCCAGCGGCGCACATGGCCGGATTCCGCAACAGTCATCGCGAAGCTGTCTCGGCCAGGCAGGTGGCCGAGCGCAGCGCGACGGGAGCGCGGATGACCGGCTATCGCGAGGTGGAGATCGCGTATCTGGTGGGCGCCGACGACGCGGCCATGCGCGGTCTGATCGGACGCGAATTGCGCGCGCTGGCGGGCCGTGATGCCAATGCCACACGCCTGCGCGAAACACTGCACGCGTATCTGAAGAGCCATCGCAGCCCGGAGGCCACGGCGAAACTACTGGGTGTGCACAAGAACACGGTCCGCTATCGGATCCAGCGGATCGAGGAACTGCTCGGCCATCCGATCGAAGCGCGCGGGCTGCCGCTCGAGATCGCGCTGGCCTGCGTCGCCACTTACGGCACGGACGCCCTACCTTGAACTGCTACGAACTATTCCGTCTCCGCACCCGCACGTTCGCGGCGTGGTGGCGGTTCGGTGGTCGGTGCCACTCGCGCATTCGGCAGATCCGCGAGCAATTGCGTTGTCGCGGACGCGATGGCGTTCACCGCCTTGTCCACCGCCGCCTTGGTTGTGGAGCTCAGGCCGGACACGCCACCGACCGTACGCACGTACTGCAGTGCGGCAGCATAGATTTCCTGCTCGGTAGGCGCAGGATCCAGGCCACGAAGGAGGGTGATGTTGCTACTCATGCGTGCACATTAGCCCTCAGTACTGCTGCTCGGCAGGACAAGAATCCAATCCGACAAAGCCAGACGATTACTCAGCCGCTTCCAAGATCGATGGGGAACAATCGGTGGCATGCCTGCCCGTGGTGTACCCACCCTGACCACCTTCCCCTACGAGGAACTCGACAAGCGGGAAGAGGATCATTGGTCCGGCGCGGCGATATCCGATGACGAACTGCGCGCCCTCGCGCTCGGCGGCTTCTATTCGGCGCGCTGGGACGCGTTCCACGATGCGCTGCTGCTGGGGCCCGAGCGCGACCATCCGCTCGGCGACCGCCGCGAACTCGCCATCGATACGCTGACCGGCGCATGGGGCATTACCGACGGCACCGAGGCGCAGGCCTCCATGGAGCAGTTGCTCAACGGTATGCACGCACCGCTGTACGCGATGGTGCATCCGCTGGTGATGGCATCGATCAATGCCAGTGAACGCGACCGGTTCGGTGAGCGGGCCGATCGGCATCGGGCCTTCCTGCGTCAGGTCGGTTCGTTCCGGGGGATGGACAATCCGGAGGCGCTGGTTCGCGATTACGACATCTGGTCGCAGGCGATCAAGATCGGCTTCACCGATCATCTGGCCCGGCCGCTGCCGAGCGATATCCATGCCTGGGATCTGGCCCGAGTGGTTGCGGTGGCCCGAATGGCTTTCACCGCAGGCTATCTCGATGCCGAAGTGGCCTGGGACTATCTGCTGCGGGCACTGCCGCTGGCCCAGCGCAAATATCAGAACTGGCGTCAATTCGGCGATGCCTACCTGACCGGCTGGACTTACTGGCAGGCCTGTGAGGATCTGGCCGAACTGAAAAACGGCGGCGTGGATCGGCGCATGGAGCTGTTGCGCCTGTGGCTGCGGCCGACGAGTCCCTGGCGGCGGATTACCTTGGCGGAGCCCAGCGCTGGGAAGTAACCACCACGTGCGAGTCCTACGAGCGGCGTTCGTGGCCCGTCTCGCGTCTGCGCGAAGGCACGGCCATCGAACTCAGCCGAGTGGTCGAAGCGCAGGCGATGCAGTCGCGAGTCTCGACGGCTCGGACGCGAGGCCCACCCGTCGCCCGAACACCACCCCTCATCGAATCGCTACGCGACGTTCGCGGATTGCACGACCCCGGCCGGTGTCGGTGGTCTGATCGGCGCGGCCGTCGCCAAGTCCGGCGCCACCATCACCCCCGGGCGCAGGGGCTGAATATCCGGGGCCGCCTACACGCAGCGCCGCAGGCGCGGCAAATCGAACACAGTCAGTTCCCGTCGGGGAGTGAGCGCAGGATTCCTCGGCCGTAGCGCTGGAACTGTCCGTCATCGACCATGCCGAGGGAATGCCGTTCCACCAGTAACTCCCACTCGGAATAGAGCTGGGCGACACCAGGATCGGCCGGACCCGCCGCGCCGTTCGCCGAATCGCGCCGAACGGCGAAATTCACGGCACAGGTGACGCGTTCGGTATCGGCTCGGTCGGTGCCGGTGAAACGCAGCGTGATATTCCCGTCGTGTACGTCGATACCGGTTTCGCCGCGCGCCGAACCGATCTCGCCCGGCGCCCCTGCGGCGCCCTCGGTGGTGCGTGCCCACAGGACGGCGGGGATGGGTAGCTCATGCGCGTATTTGTCGCCGGCGCCGATGGAAATGAACAGCAGTCGCCCAGTGGTCGCGGCCAGTAGGCCGGGGCCGCGGCCCGCGGGCGGATGTGCGATGGCGATCGCGGTCTCGAGCACATATTCGTCGGCGGTGACATAGCGATGCAGTGCGTCTATCGCCGACTTGGCATCGCGCTTGGGTGCCATCCGCCGCACGGCCCGATCGACATCGGCTCGGGTCGGCCCGTTCTTACCCCACTGCGGGGCGGGTGGTTGTAGATCGGGAGCGGCGACATCGACGCGCTGACCGGCCAGGATCTGGTCATTGATGCGCTCGACGATCTCGGCGGCCGCGGGGAAGTCGTGTTCGGCGATGAGGACGGGCAGCGGTGTGCGGTCGGCGGGCACGCCGGTCAGCACGGGAGTCGGATAGCGTAGGTAGATCTCGATGACGACCGCGTCGTCGGCACGTCGGTTGAGCCGGACCTTGAGTAGGTCGGTCACCGGCACATCCAGCACGCGCTCGCCGTCACTGCCCGGTCGCAGCACGATCAATCGCCCGCGTCCGTGCCGCAGTATCGCCGTGGGTGTCCGTAGCTCGACTATGTCCATACCCCCTGCGCTCTGTTTGTTTACGGTGCTCCCGGGGCCCACGTGGGGTACGCAAGCTACCGCCTTCGGGCCCGTCGCTCGCACCGCGGTGTTGTGTCGTCGCTCACGATAGGCCGAACATGACATGATTGTGACCACTTGGAGTAACCCCGACCGGAGACCTCGGGAACCACGAACGTTCCCCAGCCGTTTACCTGTCGAACTACACCAGCTGCCGAACTGCGCGATGTATCGACTAGACCGTACGCGGTAACGTGGCCTGTCCGCATCCGATCCACCGGACGGGACGCGCCCGACGCCACGCTAGGCATGCACCGGAGACACCGGAAAGGACTGGCCGACCGGCCTAAGCTCTATGAACCGCAAGACTGTGTTTCGCACTCTGGCCATAGTCGCGGGCATTGCGCTCGTGATCTATGCGTTCGGCTATTTCGGCAATGACACACGCGGCTGGAAGAGCGTCGATACCTCGGTGGCGTTGAGTCAGCTGACCGACAAGAGCAACGTCAAGAACGTCCAGATCGACGACCGCGAGCAGCAGCTGCGCATCGAGCTGAACAATGGGACCGACGCCACTTCCGGCTCGAAGAAGATCCTTGCCAAGTACCCGGGTGGCAGCGAGACCTCCAACCAGGTCTTCGACGCCGTGCAGAAGTCCGGCGCGCCCTTCAACACCGTGGTCAAACAGGAGAGCATATTCTCCCAGATCCTGCTGTTCGTGCTGCCGATGGTGATCTTGTTGGGGCTGTTCATCTTTGTGATGTCCCGCATGCAGGGCGGTGGCCGCGGCGGCATGATGGGCTTCGGCAAATCGAAGGCCAAACAACTGACCAAAGACATGCCGAAGACCACATTCGCGGATGTGGCCGGTGCCGACGAGGCCGTCGAAGAGCTCTACGAGATCAAGGACTTCCTGCAGAATCCGGTGCGCTACCAGGCGCTCGGCGCGAAGATCCCCAAGGGCGTGTTGCTCTACGGCCCGCCCGGTACCGGTAAGACCCTGCTTGCGCGTGCCGTCGCGGGTGAGGCCGGGGTGCCGTTCTTCACCATCTCCGGTTCGGACTTCGTCGAAATGTTCGTCGGTGTCGGTGCCTCCCGGGTGCGCGACCTGTTCGAACAGGCCAAGCAGAACAGCCCGTGCATCATCTTCGTCGACGAGATCGACGCGGTCGGCCGCCAGCGCGGCGCTGGCCTCGGCGGCGGTCACGACGAGCGCGAGCAGACCCTGAACCAGCTGCTGGTCGAGATGGACGGCTTCGGCGATCGCACCGGCATCATCCTGATCGCCGCGACCAACCGCCCCGACATCCTCGATCCGGCGCTGCTGCGTCCCGGTCGGTTCGACCGCCAGATCCCGGTCAGCAATCCGGACCTGGCCGGTCGGCGGGCCATCCTGCGCGTGCATTCGCAGGGCAAGCCGATCTCGCCGGAGGCCGATCTGGACGGCCTGGCCAAGCGCACCGTCGGCATGTCCGGCGCGGATCTGGCCAATGTCGTCAACGAGGCCGCCCTGCTCACCGCCCGCGAGAACGGCGCGGTGATCACCGGCGAGCAGCTCGAGGAATCGGTGGACCGCGTCATCGGTGGTCCACGTCGCAAGAGCCGCATCATCAGCGAGCACGAGAAGAAGATCACCGCCTACCACGAGGGTGGCCACACCCTGGCCGCGTGGGCGATGCCGGATATCGAGCCGGTCTACAAGGTCACCATCCTGGCCCGCGGTCGCACCGGCGGCCACGCCATGACGGTGCCCGAGGACGACAAGGGCCTGATGACCCGCTCGGAGATGATCGCCCGCCTGGTGATGGCAATGGGTGGCCGCGCGGCCGAGGAACTGGTGTTCCACGAGCCGACCACCGGTGCCTCCTCCGATATCGATCAGGCCACCAAGATCGCCCGCGCGATGGTCACCGAATACGGCATGAGCGCGCGCCTCGGCGCGGTGCGCTACGGCCAGGAACAGGGCGATCCATTCCTCGGTCGCTCGATGGGCATGGGTTCGGACTACTCACACGAGGTCGCTGGCGCCATCGACGAGGAGGTGCGCAATCTCATCGAGGCCGCGCACACCGAGGCGTGGGCCATCCTCAACGAATATCGCGATGTGCTCGACGTGCTGGCCACGGCGCTGCTCGAGCGCGAGACACTGCACCGCAAGGATCTCGAGGAGATTCTCACCGCGGTGGAGAAGCGGCCGCGGATCACCGCGTTCAACGATTTCGGCGAGCGCGTCCCGTCGGATAAGCCGCCGGTGAAGACCCCTGGTGAACTGGCCGCCGAACGCGGTGAGCCGTGGCCGCCGCAGGAGCCGGTCCAGCCGCGGCTGCCGCAGCGCGAAGCCGCCTCGGCCAATGGCTACCCGGACGCCGGCTACCAGGAACCGCGCTATGGCGGCTACGCACAGCAGCCCGCGACCGGTTATCCGCTGCCGCAGGCGCCGACCCAGGCCTACCCGCGGCCGGGATCGACGCACGGCTCGCGACCCGACTACGGCGCCCCGGCCGGTTGGTCGGCGCCGGGCTGGCCGCCGCGTGACGAGCCGCAGCAGCAGTCGGGTCAGCCGGGTCACGGCGGCTGGCAGGGTGAGCCGCAGCCGCGCCACGGATACCAGCAGCCGCAGCAGCAGTGGGGTCAGCAGGGGCACGGCAACGACCCCTACGACGAGCCCGCCACCGGCACCGGGAATAACGATGGCGAGAACCACGATTGGGATGGACCGAACGGTCGGCACTGACCAGTGGCGATTAGGCTCGACCATCTGGGTGCCGGGTGATTGCCGGTACCTGAGATTTTGGAGGTGTCTCGCTTGTCTGCCAACAATCACGTCGGTGGTCGCCGCACTGGCAATGCCGCCATCGACGAAGCGGATAAGGTCCAGCACAACGGTTCGGGGCCGGCCAAGCCGGAGCTGGTCGCACTCGAGACAGGCCGCTCGTTCGATCAGGCCCGCGCCGAGGCGGCGATCCGGGAGTTGCTGATCGCGGTCGGCGAGGACCCGGACCGTCCGGGCTTGATCGATACGCCCTCGCGGGTCGCCCGCTCCTACCGGGAGATGTTCGCCGGGCTCTACCTAGAGCCGGATTCGGTGCTGAACACGACCTTCGACGAAGGCCACCAGGAGCTCGTGCTGGTGCGCGATATCCCGCTGTACTCGACCTGCGAACACCACCTGGTGTCCTTCCATGGCGTCGCGCACGTCGGCTATATCCCCGGCCCGCACGGCCGGGTGACCGGACTGTCCAAGCTGGCCAGGCTGGTCGATCTGTACGCCAAGCGTCCGCAGGTGCAGGAGCGGCTGACCAGCCAGATCGTCGAAGCCGTCATGCGCAAGCTGGATCCGCGCGGCGCGATCGTCGTGATCGAGGCCGAGCACCTGTGTATGGCCATGCGCGGCATTCGCAAGCCCGGCGCGAGCACCACCACCTCCGCAGTGCGCGGCCTGCTACAGACCAGTGCCGCCTCGCGGGCCGAGGCCCTCGATCTGATCCTGCGCAAGTGAGGCAGGGCGCGGTGGAGCTGCACGGACTCGCGCGCGGCGGTCGCTCCTGTGTGGTGATGGGCGTGGTGAATGTCACCAGCGACTCATTCTCCGACGGCGGCCGCTACCTCGATCCGAGCCTGGCCATCGCGCACGGCATCGAGCTGCACCGGGCAGGTGCCGACATCATCGATATCGGTGGCGAGTCGACCCGGCCCGGTGCGGTGCGGATCGATCCCGAAACCGAGGCTGCGCGCGTGGTCCCGGTAATTCGCGGATTGGTCGCCGCGGGCGTGCCGACCAGCGTGGACACCATGCGGGCCGGTGTCGCGGCGGCGGCGATCGCCGCCGGTGCCGCGGTGGTCAACGATGTCTCCGGCGGCCGCGCCGATCCCGATATGGTGAAAGTCGTTGCGGCGGCGCAGGTCCCGTGGATTCTCATGCACTGGCGGGCGGGTGCGGACTATCGGCACACCGGTCCGGCCGACCACTACGACGATGTGGTCGCCGAGGTGCTCGCCGAATTGACGGCGCAGGTCGAGCTGGCCGTCGCGGCCGGCGTCGACCCGTCCCGGCTGGTACTCGATCCCGGTCTCGGTTTCGCCAAGAACGCCGAACACAATTGGGCGCTGCTCGGTGCGCTGCCCGAACTGGTCGGCCACGGGCTGCCGATATTGATCGGCGCCTCCCGCAAACGTTTCCTCGGCGCCCTGCTCGCCGATGCCGCTGGCCCGCGCCCACCGGATGGCCGGGAGACCGCCACCGCGACGGTGTCGGCGCTGGCCGCGCTGCACGGGGCCTGGGGTGTCCGCGTCCACGATGTGCGCGCCTCCCTGGACGCCATCGCCGTAACCGACGCCTGGCAGCGCGCCGCCCGGCACAGCACGCGAGGAGCCGCGACATGAAGGTAGGCCGGGAGACGGCCGGGCGTGAGCAGCTCGACCGGATCGAGCTGTGCGGGCTGCGTGCCTACGGCTATCACGGCTGCTTCGACCACGAACGCCGCGACGGCCAGGAGTTCGTGGTGGATCTGACGGTGTGGGCCGATTTCGCGGCCGCCGCGGCCACCGACGACCTGGCCGACACCATCGACTACGGCGGCCTCGCCGAGCGTGCGGTCCGGATCATCCAGGGCCCGCCGCGCAATCTCATCGAGAAGGTGGTCTCCGAGATCGCCGACGATGCGATGACCGATCCGCGCATCCAGGCCGTCGAGGTCGTGGTGCACAAGCCGTCCGCGCCGATCCCACACACCTTCGCCGATGTCCGCGTCGTCACCTCACGGCAGCGGGGGCACTGACATGAGCAGCGCCGTACTGTCGATCGGCTCGAATCTGGGCGACCGGCTCGCGCATCTGCGCGGCGTTGTCGACGGACTCGGGCGGCGGGCGGTCGCGGTATCGCCGGTGTACTCGACCGCGCCGTGGGGCGGTGTCGAACAGGACGACTACCTCAATGCCATTGTGCTGGTGGAAGATCCGGAATTCGGTGCGCGCGACTGGCTGCGCATCGGCCAGCAGCTGGAACAGGCCGCGGGGCGGCTGCGCGAGGTGCGCTGGGGGGCGCGAACCCTCGATGTCGATGTGGTCTGGTGCGCCGAGGGCGGACAGGTCTGCCACAGCGACGATCCGGAACTGACCCTGCCGCACCCGCAGGCCCACAACCGGGCCTTCGTACTGATTCCGTGGTTGGACGTGCAGCCGGATGCGGTGCTCGAGGTCGACGGGACCGCGCGGCCGGTGCGCGAGCTGCTCGCCGAACTCGACGCGGCCGAACGCTCGGGTGTCCGATCGACCGAATTCGCGCTGCCAGGCGCGACCGCGACGGGGGGATCGGCGTCGTGAAGCTGAAGCCGACCCGGATCCTGGACCTCGTCGCAAATGTCGTTATCGCGGCCCTCATCGCTTGGCTGCTCACCCGCATGGCCTACGGCAGCTTTCCGCCGATCTCGATCTATGCGGGTGCCTCGCTCTATCCGGTGGCCGCGATCGAGGTCGCGCTCGGCTTCGTGATCCGCTCGCGGGTCAATGAACATCAGATCGGTGACGGCACCCATGAGCTGCATCCGATCACCGCGGCTCGTGCGGTCGCGCTCGCCAAGGCCTCCGCACAGGTCGGCTCGCTCGCCGCCGGTGTCTGGCTGGGCTTCCTGTTCTGGGTTTTTCCGCAGCGCGGCACCTTGAATGCGGCGGGTGCGGACAGTCCGGGAGCCATCGTCGGGATGCTGGCGGGGGTGGCATTGGTTGCTGCAGCGCTCTGGCTGGAGTATTGCTGCCGCGCTCCCGAGGACCCTTCCGACGATCCGGCAACTACGTAGAAAATATTCTTGCTGTTATTCCCCTGTGAGAATCTGGGCGCGGCTGGCTGATCAAGCTACCCTGGCGTGCATGGTTTCGCCCTCCCGTACCAGCACCTCTCGTCGACGGCAGGACGACGCGGGAAAATTGTTCATTGGCGCCCTGATTCTTCTCGGTCTGGTTGCCAGCGTTTTCCTGGTTTTCAGCGATCGTCTGCAGTTCGTCCGGATCGGTTTGGTCGCGGCGCTGTGGGCTGCCGTCATCGGCGCTTTGGCCGCGACGCGGTACCGCAAGGAAGCCACGATCGATAAGGCCAAGGTTCGTGACCTGCAGACGGTGTACGAGCTCCAGTTGGAGCGCGAGGTCACCGCGCGACGAGAATACGAACTCGGCGTCGAGGCGCGAGTGCGCGAGGAGGTCGGCGCCGACGCAGCCGAAATGGCCTCCCTGCGCGCCGAACTCACCGTGCTCCGACAGAGTCTGCAGCGGCTCTTCGACGGCGATCTGCCGATGGATCGCCCCGCGCTGCGGGCCGATTCGACCCGGATTCAGGAGCTGCCGAGCGCATTTGGAAATTCGTCCAACAATAGCTCGACGAATGCCGACGGCTGGCCGGATACGGCCTCCCAGCAATCCCGCAGCAGTTTCACCCCGGTCTTCGAATTCGATCATCCGCAGGCCCCGCTGTTCGCCAGCCCCTTCGACGATCCGGTGACCGCGGAGACCGCCGTCGTACCGGTCGACAATGTCGACGACTCGGAAATCGCCGATGCCGATTTCGACGATGGGTACCACACCGGACCGATCGGCTGGGCGGACGCGTTCACCGAGGATCCGGAAAAGACCGGGGTCCCACCGCGACTGGATCCGCTCGAGCCGACCGTGCCGCCGCGCTTGGCGCCGCCGGAGCCGCCCCAGTATTCGTCGCTCGATTTCTCGACGCAGGAGCCGTCCACCCCGACGCCACATCCGGAGCCGCCCCCGCCCCCGACGACATCCGTCCCGTCCGTCGGCACCGCCACCTCCCGCAGACGGCGCCGGGTCGACCCAGACGCCGATTCCGGCAATTCCTCACGCCGACTTTCGGTGGCCGAGATCATGGCCAACCTGGCATCCGAAGAAAACGGCCGGGGCGGCCACTGACCTGTGCTGGGACGGTGACGCACCTGCCGTCTCGCGTCCGAGTCGTCGAAGCGCGTGCGCAGTCGTAAGTCTCGGCCACTGGGCGGCGTACCTTTGGCGCCGAATTCCCCGCCCGAGATGACTACGACGGAGCGAGTCTTACGAGCGACGTTCGCGGCCCGTCTCGCGTCCGAGGCTCGGCCATCGGACTCAGCCGAGTCGTCGAAGCGCATGCGCCGCAGGCGCGAGTCTCGACGGCTCGGACGCGAGGCCCACCCGTCGCCCGACCACCACCCCTCATCGAATCGCTACGCGATGCTGACATTCAGGGCCGCGAACACGCCGCGCCGCAGGCGCGGCAAATTCAACACTGCGTTGTAGATCACGCGGGTGCCCCGTGGCATCGGTGCAGCATCGGCCGATATCCTCGGGACGTAACGTCTGGTACCCGCTTGCCCGGGACTGGAACGACATCGAGAGGACAACGTTGACCTCGAGAAGCGTCAACCCTGACAACTCTGCCTCGGGTGACCCCGCGCCCGCACGCCTGACGGTGGGAATCGTCTCGGCGGGACGCGTCGGCTCTGCCCTTGGCGCGGCACTGGAGCGAGCCGGACACGTGGTGTTCGGCGTCGCTGCCATATCCGATGCCTCCGTGCACCGGGCGCGCACTCGACTTCCGGATTCGGAGATCCTGCCCGTCGAGGAGGTGGCCGCCCGCAGCGAACTGCTGCTGCTGGCCGTGCCCGATGCCGAATTGCCCGGTCTGGTGCGCGGTCTGGCCTCCGCTGGTGTGGTCCGGCCGGGCACGATCGTCGCGCACACCTCCGGCGCCAATGGCGTCGGCCTGCTGGCTCCGCTGGCCGAGCGCGGCGCACTGCCGCTGGCCATCCATCCGGCGATGACCTTTACCGGACACGATGAGGATGTCGCCCGGCTCGGCAACGCCTGCTTCGGCATTACCGCCGCCGACGAGATCGGTTTCGCCATCGCGCAATCGCTGGTGATCGAGATGGGCGGCGAGCCGGTCCGGGTGCAGGAAGAGAATCGCCAGCTCTATCACGCCGCACTCGCGCACGGCAGTAATCACCTGGTCACGGTGATCCTGGACGCGGTGGACACATTGCGCGCCGCGCTCGCGGGTCCCGGTCTGCTCGGCCAGCAGATCGTCGATGATCAGCCCAACGGTCTGGCCGAGCGATTGCTCGCCCCCTTGGCCTCGGCCGCACTCGACAACGCGCTGCGCCGCGGGCAGACCGCGCTGACCGGTCCGGTGGCGCGTGGCGACGCGGATGCCGTCGCGGCGCATCTGGCCGCTCTGGCGGCCGTCGATACCCGGCTGGCCGCGGGCTATCGTGCCATGTCGCTGCGCACGGCCGAGCGCGCGAAGACCAATCCGGCTCTGATCGAGCTGCTGGAAGGAGGCCGATAGTGGATCCGAAATTGCCCGGTGTGAGCGACGGGTCCGGAGGCGGCAGCGTGCGTAACCACGTAGGGCCCCGCGAGCGCCAAATCGGGCCCAGCGCCTACCGGCGCGGTGAGCTGACCGTGCACCACGATCCCGAGGTGATCGCCGCGGTCTCGAAGGCCTTGCGCGGTGTCGGACGCACGGTCGGACTGGTGCCGACGATGGGCGCGCTGCACGAAGGGCACCTCGAGATCGTGCGCCGGGCCAAGCGGACCAATCAGGTGGTCATCGTCTCGATCTTCGTCAATCCCCTGCAGTTCGGCGCGAACGAGGATCTGGACAAGTACCCGCGCACCCTCGACGCCGATGTGGAGCTCTTGCGCGCGGAGGGTGTGGAGCTGGTATTCGCGCCGAGCGCGTCCGATATGTACCCGGACGGCCCGCGCACTACCGTGCACCCCGGCCCGATCGGCGCCGAGCTCGAAGGCGCCAGCCGTCCAACGCATTTCGCGGGCATGCTGACCGTGGTCGCCAAGCTGCTGAATATCGCGCGCCCGACCGAGGCGTTCTTCGGTGAAAAGGACTATCAGCAGCTCACGCTGATCCGGCAGATGGTGCGCGATCTGAATATGGATGTGCGGATCGTCGCGCTGCCGACGGTTCGCGAACCCGACGGACTCGCGCTCTCCTCCCGAAATCGGTATCTGGATGCGGCGCAGCGCGAATCGGCGCTGGCCCTGTCCGCGGCGCTGGCCGCGGGGCGGCATGCGGGCGCACTCGGCGCGGATGCCGTGCTCACGGCCGCGCGTGCGGTGCTCGACGCCGCCCCCGGTGTCGATGTCGATTACCTCGAACTGCGCTCGTCCACACTCGGACCGGCGCCGGCGAACGGCAATGCGCGGCTGCTCGTCGCCGCCAAGGTCGGCGCCACCCGCCTGATCGACAACACCGCCGTCGCACTCGGCGCACCCGTCGATGGCGGCCATCCCACACTTCCCGATCCGCGCGCCGCCGCGACCGACTCCCAGCCTGCCAAGGCCAACATTTAGGAAAGGCGACAGCGATGTTGCGCACCATGATGAAGTCGAAGATCCATCGCGCCACGGTGACCCACGCCGATCTGCACTACGTCGGTTCGGTGACCGTCGACCAGGATCTGCTCGACGCCGCCGATCTGCTCGAGGGCGAGCAGGTGTGCATCGTCGATATCGACAATGGCGCCCGCCTGGAGACCTATGTGATCGCCGGTGAACGAGGTTCGGGTGTCATCGGGATCAATGGCGCCGCAGCACATCTCGTACATCCGGGCGATCTGGTCATTCTGATCGCCTACGGCATGATGGATGAGCAGGAGCTGAAGGAGTACGCGCCGAAGGTTGTCTTCGTCGACGAGCGCAATCGGCCGACCGACCTCGGCGCCGATCCGGCGCACGCGCCGGATGGTTCCGGTCTGGTCAGCCCGCGTTCGCTGACCACCGTCTGATGCTACTGACCATTGATGTCCGAAATACGAGCATCGAGCTCGGATTGTTCTCGGGCAGTGGTAGTCACGCGAAGCTGGTACGGCACTGGCGGATGCATACCAATCCGCTGCTGACCGCCGATGAATTCGCCATGCAGGTGCGCGGGTTGGTCGGTGCGCAGGTGGAAGAGATCATCGGAGTTTCGGCGCTGTCCACGGTGCCGCCGGTACTGCGCGAGATCCGATCGATGCTTACTCGCTATTGGGATCATGTACCGCATGTGGTGGTGGAACCCGGCGTGCGAACCGGTATTCCGCTGCTGGTCGACAATCCCAAGGAAATCGGCGCCGATCGCATCGTGAACACCCTTGCCGCACATCATCGTTTCGGCACGGCCGCGATTGTCGTGGATTTTGGCACCGCCACCACCGTTGACCTGGTATCGGCGAAGGGTGAGTTTCTCGGCGGGGTGCTCGCACCGGGTGTGGAGATCTCCAGTGAGGCGCTGATCGAGCGCGCCGCATTGCGCCGGGTCGAGTTGGCCCGGCCGCGTTCGGTGGTCGGCAAGAACACCGTCGAGGCCATCCAATCCGGGGCAATTTTCGGCTTCGCGGGTTTGGTGGACGGCCTGATCGATCGGATTCGCGATGAATTCGACGCGTTCGCCGGTGACGATGTCGCGGTGGTCGCGACCGGCACCGCCGCACCGTTGATCGTGCCGGAATCGGAGACCATCGACCACCATGAGCCGCATCTCACGTTGACCGGATTGCGCCTGGTCTATGAGCGCAATCAGCGCCGTAAGGGTGGTTGATATGCCCACCCGGGGTGCGCGCGCATGACCGGCCGCTTTGCCGCCGGTTTTTGCGCTGCTACACTCGCTCCCGTGTTTTCCCGCGTGCGCACCCAGGAGTGTTGTCGAGGCTGACCTGCCTCGACCGATCGAGGCTGACCAAGTCCCTCGACCGTTGACATACTCCTGGAGATTCGCTCATGCGTTCTTCTGTTCTTTCCATCAATTCCGCACGTAGCGCCCTGACGGCCACCCCGCCGCTCGATCGTGCTGTCTCTTCCGCATTACCCACCCGCCTGCGTCCCGCCGACTTGCTCCGACTGACCGACGAGGGCGCCGAAGACGTACTCGCGGGACGCTACGACCATCTGTTGCCAGCCAATGGAATTTGGCCCGTCGAGGAGCGCTGGGCCACCCGGCTGCTCGCCGATGACGAGGTCGATGTCTGGCTGATCAGTTGGACACCGGGCAAGTCCACCGAATTGCACGACCACGCCGGATCACTCGGCGCACTGACCGTGCTCAGTGGCGCGCTCTCGGAATTTCGCTGGAACGGAACGGAACTGCGCCGCCGCACGCTGACCGCGGGCGACCAGGCATCTTTTCCGATCGGCTGGGTGCACGACGTAATGCGCGCACCGGCCGCCGCCGGCGACTCCTTGCCGGCCGCCAGAAACGGCACGGCTGAATCGGTCGGGCCGCTCGATCCCACCCTCAGCGTGCACGCCTATTCGCCGCCGCTCACCGCCATGTCCTATTACGAGGTGACCGGTCACGGCACCTTGCGCCGCACCCGAACCGTCCTCACCGACCAGCCCGAAGGTGATATGTAATGACCCGTTTGACCATCGATCAGATGCTCGAGAACGCACGGGCCCGCCTGAACCGCGTCTATGCCTTCGAAACGCCAAAGGCGGTCGACCGGGGCGCGATTCTGGTGGATATCCGGCCGCAGGCCCAGCGGGCCCGTGAGGGCGCGCTGCCGGGTGCGCTGGTGATCGAACGGAATGTCCTGGAATGGCGCCTGGACCCGTCGAGTTCGGCCCGGTTGGCGCTGGCCACCGATCACGATGTGGAATGGATCATCGTCTGCTCGGAGGGCTATACCTCCAGTCTCGCCGCCGCAGCGCTACAGGAACTCGGGCTGCATCGGGCCACCGATGTGATCGGCGGCTATCAGGCTTTGAAGGCGGCCAGCCTGCTCGCGGTCGGCGTCCGTGCGCCGCACTTCGCCCGTGAGGTCGAGGCGCTGGCAACGCTCTAATTAGGGCGGAAACCACTTCCATCTCGAAACATAGCAGCGCGCAATGGCTTTCGGTCCGGCGCCGGTGCGCACCCGGTATTCGGCCTGCCGGACAACGCCGGAAAACGGGCCGTTGTGGCCCGTTCCTGGCGCTGTCGATTCGGCCCCGGCCGGTCATCCCCGGGCGGCCCGCAAATCGATTTCCGGTGCCCGCTAGGGTTGTTGAACGTGAGCACCCCGAACACGCCTTCATCCGGTCGCTCCGCGGGTTCGGTTCCTGCGGGGCAAACCAACCGTCCCGCGCCCACCGCGGACGACGTTCCGGAGCAGATGCGGATTCGGCGCGAGAAGCGCGAGCGACTGATCGCCGATGGCGGTGAGGCCTATCCGGTGGTGGTGCCGCGCACACATACCCTCGGCGAAATTCGGGCCGCCTATCCGGCGCTGGAGCCGGATACCCAGACCGGTTTGCAGGTCGGTGTGGTCGGCCGCGTCATATTCATGCGCAATACCGGCAAGCTATGTTTCGCGACGCTGCAGGAGGGGGACGGCACCAAACTGCAGGCGATGATCAGTCTCAACGGCGTCGGCGCCGATGCGCTCGCGGCCTGGAAGGCCGATGTCGACCTCGGTGACTTCGTTTTCGTGCACGGTGCGGTGATCTCCTCGAAGACCGGGGAATTGAGCGTTATGGCCGATTCCTGGTCGATGTCGGCCAAGGCCCTGCGGCCGCTGCCGGTGGCGCATAAGGAGATGAACGAGGAGTCGCGGGTACGGCAGCGCTATGTCGATCTGATCGTGCGTCCCGAGGCCAGGGAAATGGCCAGGACCAGGGTCGCGGTGGTGCGCGCGATGCGCAATGCGCTCGAGCGGCGCGGCTTCCTCGAGGTGGAGACACCGATGCTGCAGACGCTGCACGGCGGTGCGGCGGCGCGGCCGTTCAGCACCCATTCCAACGCCCTCGATATGGATCTCTACCTGCGAATTGCGCCGGAACTGTTCCTCAAGAGATGTGTGGTCGGCGGCCTGGAACAGGTCTTCGAGATCAACAGGAACTTCCGCAACGAGGGCGCGGACTCCACACATTCCCCGGAGTTCGCAATGCTCGAAACGTATCAGGCATACGGCACCTACGATGACTCCGCGCGGATGGTTCGGGAATTGGTGCAGGAAGTTGCCGAAGAGGTCTTCGGTACCCAGGTGGTGACACTTGCAGATGGCACCGAATACGATCTCCGCGGCGAGTGGGCAACGGTGGAGATGTACCCATCGCTCTCCGACGCACTTGGCGTATCAGTGACACCGGAAACGTCGATCGAGGAATTGCGAGCGCTTGCCGATCGGGTCGGTCTGGAAATTCCCGAGGACAAGGGCTATGGCCACGGCAAACTGGTCGAAGAACTGTGGGAGCACCAGTATGGTGACAAGCTCTACGCACCGACTTTCGTACGCGACTTCCCGGTGGAGACATCTCCGCTGACGAGGCAGCATCGCAGCAAGCCCGGAGTTACCGAGAAGTGGGATCTCTATGTGCGCGGCTTCGAGTTGGCAACTGGCTATTCGGAGTTGGTCGATCCGGTGATCCAACGTGAGCGGTTCGTGGATCAGGCGCGGTTGGCCGCACAGGGTGATGACGAAGCTATGGTGCTCGATGAGGACTTCCTTGCCGCGATGGAGCACGGCATGCCTCCGACAACGGGTACCGGTATGGGAATCGATCGCTTGTTGATGGCACTGACGGGATTGGGAATCCGGGAAACGATACTGTTCCCAATTGTGCGTCCAGTCACTCGCTGACGATCGGATTGCATAGCTCGGCCCTCGTCTTGGAATTTTCGGAATTCGGGGTATTCTTGCCTCGGGTAATCGGCCTAGTATGCGGGTCGCACGATTTCGAGAGGACGTTCATCTCATGGCAAAGAAGGTCACCGTTAGCCTGATCGACGATGTCGATGGTGAGTCCATCGCGGACGAGACCATTGAGTTTGCGATCGACGGTGTGTCGTACGAGATCGACCTGTCGTCGGCAAATGCGTCAAAGCTGCGCGACGGGCTGGAAGAGTGGGTTTCGAGTGCTCGGCGCGTCAGTGGTCGGCGCCGGGTCAAGGCCGCGGTCGCTGCTCCCGGTGCTGCGAAGAGCCGGGTCTCGATCGATCGTGAACAAAGCGCTGCAATTCGCGAGTGGGCGCGCCGGAATGGACACAAGGTGTCCGCGCGTGGGCGTATCTCGGCTGACATCACCGATGCGTACAACAAGGCCGCGAAGGGCTGAGTTCTTATTTATTGGGCCGCCGCCCGGGCGAATCGTGCGACGCCGGGGCGGTGGCTCGTTTGTGATAGGCCTTCGATATGAAGATGGCCGAGAGTCGATTCGATCTTGCTCGCGGTACCAGGACGCGGCACCATGGAACTGTGCATAGGGCGTCACTGGCGGTATGGAGAGATGAGGTATCGGCGCAGTGACTGGTTTCATCGGATCGTTGTTGCGATTCACTGATGACTCGGGTCGTCAGCAGGAGCTGATGCTCACCCCCGACCAGGAGCGCGTCACCATCGGGCGCTCCCCGCAGGCCGATCTGGCGCTGCGCTGGGACGCCGAGGTCTCGCGTCTGCATGCCGCGATCGAATACCTTGGCGCGCACTGGACAATCGTCGATGACGGCCTGTCTCGCAACGGCACCTTCGTCAACGGTGAACGACTCGTCGGCCGCCGCCGCCTGATGGCGGGCGATCGCATCCGGGTCGGCACCTCGCTGGTTTCGTTCCACGAATTCGGGGGCGTGGCCGATGACGCGACCCGAACCTCGACCGGCGCCATTCCCACGCTGCGCTCGCTGACCGATACCCAGCGGTCGGTGCTCATCGCACTGTGCCGCCCTTATAAGAACGGTGCGGGTTTCGCAACTCCGGCTTCCAATCAGCAGATCGCCGAGGAATTGTTCCTCAGTGTCGATGCGATCAAGACTCACCTGCGGGCACTGTTCGCCAAGTTCGGCGTGGAAAATCTGCCGCAGAATCAGAAAAGGGTCCGACTGGCCGGTTTGGCCATGCAGAGCGGATTGATCTCTGACCGAGACTTGTGAGCCCATTCCCCGCGGGGTGTGGACGCTCGCTTAGGTGGCCGAGCTTCTCAACCATGGATGGTCTCGACGGCAACCGGTGTACTTGACTCATCATCGGACCGAGTATTTGGGACCAGGTCCGGGCTATGAGGCAGGAGAAATTCATGTTCGCGCTACGACTCGCCGCGCTGGTGGCGGCCACGCTCGCAACCGGCCTGATCGCGGGCGTCTTCTACGCTTATGCGACGTCGGTGATGCCCGCGCTGAATCGCACCGATGACCGCGCGATGATCGACGTGATGCAGAAGATCAACGTGGTCATCATCAACCCGTGGTTCATGATCGGGTTCATGGGCACGGTCGGGTTCACCGTCCTGGCAGCCGCACTGCACCTGGGCAAGGAGCATCGCACCACGCTGATCTGGCTCGGTATTGCCCTGGCGCTCAATGTGATCGCCTTCGCGGTCACCTCCGGATCGAATGTGCCGCTCAATGATCAACTGGCGGCTGCGGGCGATCCGGCTCAGATCGCCGATCTGGCCAAGGTGCGCGCCGATTTCGAATCCGCTTGGGTGCGTTGGAATATCATTCGGGCGATCCTGCACACGCTTGCCTTCCTGGTGCTGAGCGGTGCGCTGTTCGTTGCCGGTATCCAGCACGGACGCGCACAGGCCTCGGGTTCGGCTGCTACCCAGCAGGTTTCGCAGGCACGGCCGGTGCCCGCCGGAGTGCAGACCGCAGGTCAGCCGTACCGCGCGCCGATTATGGCCCAGCAGTACGCATTTCGGTCGGCGTCCGGGCAGTACGCCGCGCACCCGGCGGGGGCGCAGCACCTCGGCTAGGACCGGGCTCGTACCCGACCGAGTCGCTCGCCCGGCCAACCGAATGCCCAAGGCAGTCCTCGCGGTCGCCGTACTCCTACTGGCTATCTGTACCGCCGCCGGTGGGTCGATCACTGATCGACCCACCGGCGGCGGTTTTTGCGATGACAACTGGCGAAACCGCGAGGGCGGAGCGCGTTCTCGCGGACCGATGCGCGGCGGGCACACCCGATTTCGGCATCCTGGTCAATGCGCCCGGTGCTGTGGGCAATGCAGCCGCCACGGCCGCGGGAACGCCCCTGACGGCCGATCTGCGGGCCGAAAACGGCTGTCGGGTGCCGCGGGAACCGGGACGGCAATCGCGCACGCACTGGTTCGGGTGTGACGATGCCGGTCACGCCGATGCCGCAGTCGGGCGCGGCCGGGAATCGCGCGAACACCGTGGTCACCACCGACCTGGCAGGCCGCCGAAATGGGCACGCAGCCGAACGCGACCAGCTGGAAGCCGGGAAACGCCGCAGTGCGCCGTAGCGCACGAACTTCTCCGATCCGGCCGCCCGCTCGTCTGCGCTTGGCACAATCAGATGACCAGGTAGTCGATCTTTGGCGACTTGACCGAAGTGCCTCCGTGACGGCTATAAGTTGCGCTACGTTCTGGAACAGGTTCCAGATTTTGGAGGTCTCCATGCGGCGTGTTCCAGGGTCCGCACTCGTTATCGCCGTACTCGCCGCGCTATGGGTCGGCGCGGCCGGTCCGGCGCAGGCGGAGTACCCGGTCGACTACAACTTTTTCGCGGGTATCCCGAATGAGCTGATCAATCATGGTGGGTCGCTGCCGGGGTCGAACGACTGGTCGTGCCAGCCGAGTGCCGAGCATCCGAATCCGGTGGTGCTCGCGCACGGCACCGGCGGTGGTGCGCAGACCAATTGGGGCCTCTACGCGCCGCTGCTCGCCAACGAAGGTTACTGCGTCTTCTCGCTGACCTATGGTGCCCACGACCTGCCGTGGCCGATCTCGGCGGTGGGCGGGATGCTGCCGATCGGGCAGAGCGCGGCGCAGTTCGGCGCATTCGTGGATCGGGTGCTCGCGGCGACCGGAGCGGCCAAGGTGGATGTGGTCGGACATTCGCAGGGCACGGTCATGCCGAACTACTACGCGAAGCGCCTCGGCGGTGCGGACAAGATCGATAAGTATGTATCGCTCGCGCCGGCCTGGCTCGGCTCCAATGCGGGCGGTAGCGCGGATATTGCGGCCTTCGCCGACCGGCTCGGGGCCGGACCCTTCTTCCGTGCGACGGTGGGCTCGCTGTGCCAGGCCTGTATCGAGCTGCTGCGCGACTCCGCATTCCTGACCGACCTCAATAGCGGCGGCGTATATGTCCCCGGCATCACCTATACCAACATCATGACCAGTCTCGACGAGGTCGTCGTTCCCTACACCGGGGGCTTCGTCACCGGGCCGAATGCCACGAACATCGTCGTGCAGGACGGCTGCGCCGCCGACTTCTCCGATCATCTGGCCATCGCGGGTAGCCCTCGCGCCGCCCGCTTCGTCCTGAATGCCCTCGATCCGGCGCATGCGCGCGAGGTGCCGTGCGAATACGTGCCGCCGTTCACCGGCTAACGCCACGCCTGGGAAGCTCGGAGGGCGATTTCGCTGAGGGCAAAACCTGAGCGGAAACGTATCCCGCAACGAGCACGTTATGAGTGAATGACCGTGCTGTCGCCGGTCCCCAATAGGGTGGACTGGAGGCGGCGTAATCCCCTGCCAACTAGAGTGGAGGCCGGGGCCGCAACCCCCGGGCTTCATGGCAGGCTGACGCCAAAGAAGCGTCGGACGCCAGAATGTCGGAGCAGGAGAGTGAGGGAGCGATGTTCGAGAGGTTCACCGACCGCGCGAGGCGCGTCGTTGTCCTGGCCCAAGAAGAGGCCCGGATGCTCAACCACAACTACATCGGCACCGAGCACATCCTGCTTGGGTTGATCCACGAGGGCGAGGGCGTAGCGGCGAAGTCGCTGGAATCCCTTGGTATTTCGCTGGAGGGTGTGCGCAGCCAGGTGGAGGAGATCATCGGCCAGGGCCAGCAGGCCCCGTCCGGTCACATCCCGTTCACCCCGCGTGCCAAGAAGGTGCTGGAACTGAGCCTGCGCGAGGCGCTGCAGCTCGGCCACAACTACATCGGCACCGAGCACATTCTGCTCGGCCTGATCCGTGAAGGTGAGGGTGTCGCGGCGCAGGTGCTGGTGAAATTGGGTGCCGATCTCAACCGGGTGCGCCAGCAGGTCATCCAGCTGCTGTCCGGATATCAGGGCAAGGAACCGGTGGAATCCGGTTCGCGCGGCGAGGCCGGGACCCCGTCCACCTCGCTGGTGCTCGACCAATTCGGTCGCAACCTGACCCAGGCCGCCCTCGAGGGCAAGCTCGACCCGGTCATCGGCCGCTCGAAGGAAATCGAGCGCGTCATGCAGGTGCTGAGCCGCCGCACCAAGAACAACCCGGTCCTCATCGGCGAGCCCGGTGTCGGTAAGACCGCCGTGGTCGAGGGTCTGGCACAGGCCATCGTCAACGGTGAGGTCCCGGAGACGCTCAAGGATAAGCAGCTCTACACCCTCGACCTGGGTTCCCTGGTCGCGGGCAGCCGCTACCGCGGTGACTTCGAAGAGCGCCTGAAGAAGGTGCTCAAGGAGATCAACACCCGCGGCGACATCATCCTGTTCATCGATGAGCTGCACACGCTCGTCGGCGCGGGTGCCGCCGAGGGCGCCATCGACGCGGCCTCGATCCTGAAGCCGAAGCTGGCCCGCGGCGAGCTGCAGACCATCGGTGCGACCACCCTCGACGAGTACCGCAAGTACATCGAGAAGGATGCCGCCCTGGAGCGCCGGTTCCAGCCGGTGCAGGTCGGTGAGCCGACGGTCGAGCACACCATCAATATCCTCAAGGGTCTGCGCGACCGCTACGAGGCACACCACCGGGTGTCCATCACCGACGGTGCGCTGGTGGCCGCCGCGACGCTGGCCGACCGCTACATCAACGACCGGTTCCTGCCGGACAAGGCGATCGACCTGATCGACGAGGCCGGTGCGCGCATGCGCATCCGTCGCATGACGGCTCCGCCGGACCTGCGCGAATTCGACGACAAGATCGCCGATGCGCGCCGGGAGAAGGAAAGCGCCATCGACGCGCAGGACTTCGAGAAGGCGGCGCGACTGCGCGATAAGGAAAAGCAGCTGGTCGCCAAGCGCGCCGAGCGCGAAAAGCAGTGGCGCTCCGGTGATCTTGATGTCGTGGCAGAGGTCGACGACGAGCAGATCGCGGAAGTGCTGGCCAACTGGACCGGTATTCCGGTGTTCAAGCTCACCGAGGAGGAGACCACCCGTCTGCTCCGCATGGAGGACGAGCTGCACAAGCGGATTATCGGCCAGGAGGATGCGGTCAAGGCCGTCTCCAAGGCGATCCGTCGCACGCGTGCCGGTCTGAAGGATCCCAAGCGTCCCTCGGGCTCGTTCATCTTCGCCGGTCCGTCCGGTGTCGGTAAGACCGAGCTGTCCAAGGCGCTGGCGAACTTCCTGTTCGGCGACGACGACGCGCTCATCCAGATCGATATGGGCGAGTTCCACGACCGCTTCACCGCATCTCGGCTCTTCGGTGCCCCGCCCGGGTACGTGGGCTACGAAGAGGGCGGCCAGCTCACCGAGAAGGTGCGCCGCAAGCCGTTCTCGGTCGTTTTGTTCGACGAGATCGAAAAGGCACATCAGGAGATCTACAACACCCTGTTGCAGGTCCTCGAGGACGGTCGTCTCACCGACGGTCAGGGTCGCACGGTCGACTTCAAGAACACCGTGCTGATCTTCACCTCGAACCTGGGTACCTCGGATATCTCCAAGGCCGTCGGCCTGGGCTTCACCCAGTCCAACGCCGAGGGTTCGAACTACGAGCGGATGAAGCTCAAGGTCAACGACGAGCTGAAGAAGCACTTCCGGCCCGAGTTCCTCAACCGCATCGACGATGTGATCGTCTTCCACCAGCTGACCACGGATCAGATCGTGGAGATGGTGGACCTGATGATCGGCCGCGTCGCCACGCAGCTGAAGAACAAGGACATGGAGATCGAGCTTTCCCCGCAGGGCAAGGCACTGCTCGCCAAGCGTGGCTTCGATCCGGTGCTCGGCGCCCGGCCGCTGCGCCGGACCATCCAGCGCGAGATCGAGGACCAGCTGTCGGAGAAGATCCTCTTCGGCGAGATCGGTCCGGGTCAGACCATCGTGGTCGACGTCGAGGGCTGGGACGGCGAGGGCTCCGGCGAGAACGCCAAGTTCACCTTCACCGGTAAGGCGAAGCTGACCAAGGCGCCCGCGACGGAGGAGAAGCCGGAGGTCGTGCTCACGGGTGCGGGCGAAGGCACCGTGGCCGAGGCCGCCAGCGAATAGGCTCGTACGGCTGGAAGATGCCGCCCACCGGATTTCCGGTGGGCGGCATTTTTTCTGGAATTCGCAGGTTTGCGCAGCGGCGTACCGTGGTGAGCGTTCATCGAATAACAATCACGGGGGTGCTGGATGACAAATTCAGATCTGACGCTGATCGCCGTACTGCTGGATCGCTCGGGTTCCATGCAATCGATCAAATCCGATACCGAGGGCGGCTTCGATGCCTACATCGAGGAACAGCGCAAGGTGCCGAAGACGACGCTGGTGACGCTCGCGCAATTCGATACCGAATACGAACTGGTCTATGCGAATCGGCTCATCGGCGAGGTGCCGCCACTGAGCCTGCAACCGCGCGGCGGTACCGCGCTCTATGACGCGCTGGGGCGGCTCGTGACCGACGTCGGCACCGAACTCGCCGCCCGGCCCGAGCATGAGCGTCCGGGCACGGTGATCGTCGTGGTGCTCACCGATGGGCACGAGAATTCCAGTCTGGAGTGGACGCATGCTGCGGTGCGGGCGCTGATCACCCAGCAGCAGGAGGTGTACGCCTGGGACTTCGTCTTCCTCGGCGCGAATATGGATGCGGTGGCCGTCGGCTCTGAACTGGGCTTCGATCCGCGTCGCTCGCTCACCTACGGTGCGACACCGGCTGGTACGGCCGGTGTATTCGCTTCAGCGGCAGCGTATTCGGCGCGGCGCAGTATGGCCGCGCCCGGACAGACGGTGGCCGGTTTCACCGATGCCGAACGGCGAGCGGCGAATCCGGACGGTCAGTAGTTTCCGGGTTGGTGCGGGCGCGCATATCAGCGCAACGCCGCGGCCGCGGGAATTGGCGACCGCGGCGTTGCGCACCAGCGGTTAGACAGTGGAATTCGCGAACCGGGCCAGTGCCGGGGCGAAGGCATCGGCCAGTTCGCCCGGGACGATCAGTTCATCGATTCCGTACTTCTCCCTGCGGTATTCGAGCACCTCGGCGACGGTCGCCGGATCGCGGTCCAGCACACTCGCCGATCCGGCCGCCCGCAGCCCAGCCGCGGAGAGACCGAGCCGCTTGCTCAGCCAGAACGGCAGCTCATCGCCGATGCCGACCAATTGGTGGGTGAAGCGTACATCGCGATCGGTGTTGTCGCGGACCACCCGGACCATCTCGGCGAGATCGGCCTCGGTGGCCTCCGGCCCGGCGGCCAGTAGTACCCGATCGGCGAAATCCGCTGCGACAGTGAGCATTCGAGGTCCGTTCGCGGCGACGATGATCGGCGGCGGCGGATCGACCTGTTCGCGTACCGTCCGCACGGTGGCGATGAGTTGCGCACGGCGCTCGGCCGCCGAACCCCAAGGCATACCGAGCTGCTCGGCCTCCGCACGCGCATCGGGACGCCCCGACCCGATGCCGAGTTCGAATCGCTGGTCCGAAAGCAGTTGCAATGCGGCGATTTCCCGCACCGTGACGGCTGGGGCGCGCAGCGGAGCGGCCAGCACGCTCGGACGCAGTCGGACCGTGGTGGTCACCGCCGCGGCGGCCGCGAGCGCGGGGAAGGGCGAAGGGGTGTTCAGTGTGTCCGGGAGCAGGATGGTGCGGTAGCCCTGCTGCTCGGCGCCGCGTGCCGCGCGGGCCCATTCGGCACCCGAACGGGGTGTGATGATGATTCCGAAGGTCATGCTCATGGTGCGGTCTCCCGTGAATCGGGTCGAATGATCATTGGTTCGAATGACGACGGTGTGCTGGCGGCCGATAGCTCAAGTCGTGGGACTTTCCCCGCGCGGCTTGCCTACGCGTTCGCGAAGTACCGCGAGCCGGGTCCGATATTGGTCCTCGGTGATCTCACCGCGGGCGAATGCGGTACGCAGCGCATCGATTCCGCTCCGGTGTCCCCAGAACGGGCGCCGCGCGAAGACGACAATCACAATGAAGGTGATCCAGAACAGCAATGGAAAGATCCAGAAGAACGGCCAGGGATGCCAGCGGTCGTCATAGTGATCGGCCAAAAAGGTCATGGCCTCGGGTTGTGTGAAAATGTTCATGCCCCAACCCTGCTCCGGACACTGCCTGCCGGACATCGGCCTGCCGACGATATTCGTCCTACGCCTGTACGCGTATGCGTTGGGTTGGGAAGCGCCGCCGACGCCGGATATGCCCATTGTTTGCGGGTCGATGGCACCGCGCGTAAGCCGCAGTTGGCCAGGATGTTGCTGGCGTCGTCCGGTGACAACGGTCAGCGATTCGACCGCGCACCGTTGGTCGCAGCAGCACCCCGCCATCCGGGGTGTTCGGCTGCCGCGAGGGGGATGCAGAATCGGCAAATGGTCGGCCTCGCATAGCCACTGGGCTCCTCGCACACCTTATGCGGTGTGCGAGGAGCCGGGAAGTCAGGCGAGGGCGGCGTCGAGGGTGATGTTGTCCACTCCGGCGAGGGCCTTGCTGACCGGGCAGCCCGCCTTGGCGGCGGCCGCGGCGGCGGCGAAACCGTCGGCGTCCAGGCCGGCGACCCTGCCGCGGACGGTCAGTTTGATGGCGTTGATGCGGAAACCGCCATCGGGATCCGGGCCGAGGGTCACGTCGGCGGTGACGTCAAGGGTCTCGGGAGTGCCACCCGCATTGGCGATCTGCGCCGAAAGGGCCATGGCGAAGCAGGAGGAGTGGGCGGCCGCGATCAGTTCCTCGGGGCTGGTGGTGCCGTCGGCATCGTCGGCAGCGCGCTTGGGGAAGGAGACGTCGTACTTACCGACACCGGAACTGGCCAGCTCGACCTGGCCGGAACCGTCCTGAAGGCCGCCGGTCCAAGCGGTGCGCGCGGTACGTGTGGGCATCACAGTCCTTTCGACAATGTGTGAATCACGATTCGCAGACGAACCTACCCTCGCCGCGCCTGCGACGGGTTCGAAGGCTCCAGCCCGGGTGGGCTTACCGCTCGACCGGCTCCGCGGTGCGCTGGTCGAGTTGTTCGAGAACCATCGGCCAGGCCTGTGCATGCCGGTCGCGGGCGGCCTCGTCGGCAAATCCCGCATGTGCCAGGCGAAGTCGGGTGCCGGAATCCTTCGGCGTGAATTCGATCGTCACCACGGTCTCGGTCCCCTCGGTGCCGCCGGCACCGGTCACCCAGGTCAGTTCGGCCAGGTGGTCCGGGACCAGGCGCAGGAACCGTCCGTAGTGCGGGCTGCGCATGCCCTCATATTCGGTTTCGAAGAAGAACGGCTCGTTCACGATGGGGCGCATGAGCACCGAGCCGGGGGCCGCGAACCACTGGTCGAACCGCTCGGTCCAGGCACGGTAGAGCACCGGCGGCGAGGCGGCCATCGCGCGCTCGACCTCGAGCCCATAGGGCCGCGAGGACAGATCGGGTACCCGCACCGGTTCGACCATGGTTCGGACTGTACCGCCGCGCGTCCTCATTCCGGATTGGTGACGCGCGCGAGCACGATGCCGCCGAGGATCAGCGATAGCGATAGCAGACGACCCGCGCTCAGCGGGTCCTTATTGACCACCACGCCGAGGCCGATGGCCCCGACCGCGCCGATTCCGGTGAAGATCGCATATGCGGTGCCGACCGGCAGCGTCTGCATGGCACGCGACAGCAGGTACACCGCGACGGCGCCGAGTACGAAGCAGATGACGGTGGGGACGAGGCGGGTGAAATTCTCGGTCGGCTTGATGCTCTGCGACCAGATGATCTCCACCAGTCCGGCGACGCCGAGAACAATCCAATTCATCGGTATTCCGATCCTTTCGAGCCGTCGCTAGCGGCCGGCCAACTTGCGCGCGGATTCCATTGCGGCGGACAGGGAATCGTCATGTTTGCCGCGCAAATGCGCCAGCGCCGGGTCCTGTCGGGCATTGGCGAGTTCCGCATTGACGAATACGGTGTCGGTGACGGCGAAATGGCCGGCGAAGAAGTCGCGCAGATAGCGCTCCTGATAGTCGAAGGCCGCCTTCGGTGCGCCGGGCGCGTAGGACCCGCCGCGTGCGGTGGTGACGACGAATCGTCTGTCGCCCAATGACATTCGCGGAAAGGTCACCTGGTCCAGCCAGGCCTTGAGCGCGGCCGGGATCGAGTAGTTGTACATCGGGGTGCCGATCAGGATCACGTCGGCGGCGAGCAGCTCGGCCAGCAGCGGTTGCACGATCGACCAGGCGGCGGACTGTTCCGGTGTGTGGACCAATTCGGCGAGGCGGTCCAGATCGGTCGCGGGCTGGGCGAGGACGGCGTCGCACAGTTCGGTCCATGCCTCGTCGATGAACGGCACGGGCTCGGCTGCCAGGTCGCGGTAGATATAGCCGCCGTCGGGATTCGCGGCGCGCCAAGCCTCGGCGAATTCGGCGCTGAGTTCCCGGCTGATGGAACGGCGCCGGGCGCTGGCATCCAGATGCAACAACGTGCTCATGATCGGCCTCTTCTGTGACGACGGAGTTAACTGGACATTGTGTCCAGTTGGTGACGAGATCGACCTTAGCCACAACTGGACATTCTGTCCAGTTACTTCGGATATCGAGTACAGTCGGGGTCATGACCAGCGATACGGACCTGCTCGGCGGGCATTCGACCGCGCCGCCGACCGAGCGGGCGGATGCGGCCCGCAACCGGGCCAAGGTGCTCGCCGCTGCCGCCGAACTGTTCGCCACTCGGGACCCGCGCACCGTGACGATGGATGACATCGCCAAGGCCGCCGGGGTCGGGCGTGGCACGCTGTATCGCCGCTATCCGGATAGGAATTCGATCGCGGTCGCACTGCTCGACGAACACGAACGTGCCCTGCAGGAGAAGTTGCTGCGCGGTGATCCGCCGCTCGGCCCTGGTGCCCCACCAGCTGAACGGCTCGCCGCGTTCTATGCCGCGATGGTCGAATTACTGGACGGGCATGCGGATTTGGTGCTCGGCGCGGAGACCGGTGGTGCACGATTCGCGACCGGTGCGTATGGCTTCTGGTTTCTGCATGTGCGGTCACTGCTAGTGGCCGGGGGCATCCAGGAACCGGATGCCATGGTCGATCCGCTGCTCGCGCCGCTGGCCGCCGAGGTCTACCAGCATCAGCGCGGACGTGGCCTCAGTGCCGCCCAGATCACCGCGGCACTGACCGAGCTGGCCCATTCCGTGCTGTCCAATCGCCCCGGAAACCGCGAAAACCGCTGACGAACTGTTGTCCGCCAACGGTTTCGGTGCCTGGTGGATCAGACCATATCGCGCCGGTGCACCAGCCACATCGTGGCCGCCGCGAAGAGTGCCACATACGCCACCAGTGCGATGAGCGACTGGGTCCGAGACAGGATGTCGAGCACCCCCGGTGTCGATGGCCCGTCCACGGTCCGCATCGCCCCGGCCATCGAACCCGCCGCGGTCCCGGGCAGATGATCGGTGAGCACCTCGAGCGGGCTGAAGATGGCCGCGACACCGCGCAGCAGGTTCTCCACCACCAGCACCCAGACCAGGCCGAGGCCGACGGCCAGCGCCGGACCGCGGGCGATCGCCCCGATCAGTGCGCCCGCCAACGTCCACATCCCGAGAATCGCTGTGCCGGTGATGATTCCGTTCACCGCCTGGCCGAGGTCCGGCAGTGCGAGCGACTGTGATCGGGTCGTCGCGATGATCGAGGCGATCCCGAGATCCACCACGAACGCGACGGATACCAGCGCGATAACCGTGAGCGCCAGGCCGATCAGCGTGCCGCTGATCGCATTGGTCCGCGACGGCCCCTGGGTGAGCACGGTTTTCCAAGTACCCCAGCCATATCCGCTGCCAATGGTCAGCGCGCCGAGAATGAGCATCAACGCACCACCGAACATCGCCATGCCCTGGGTGAATACCTCGGGTACCGCCGCGGGCAACATCTGGTGCAGCAGGACGTCTTTCGGCACACCATTCGACATTGTCCGCATATCGCCGGAGGTGTAGGCGAGATAATTGAACAGATAGGCGAACGTGAGATTCAGCAGAATCCAGGTGCCGAGAATGATCCAGAACGCTGGCCACTTGCGCAGTCGCAGCATTTCCGCCTTCGTGCTCGCCAGCAGATCTTTCATTGCCTGCCCGTTCATTTCACCGGCTCCAGTTGGGTCATTTCGAAGAACACTTCTTCCAGGGACTTTTCATCGGTCCGCAGTTCCAGCAGATCCGCGCCCGATTCGACGACCGCGCGCGCGACCGCAGGGGCGGTGGCCGCACCGGCCTCGATCCGAATACCGCCCGCGGTCAACAATGCCGAGCGCTCGCCGACCACCCGGCGCACCGCGGGGAATGCCACCTCCAGTGGTTCGGCTCGCAGCAAAAGTGAAGAGGCGCCGCGCAATTCGGTGACCGTGGACTCGGTGAGCAGCTTGCCGCCGGAGATCACCCCGACGCGATGGCAGATCTCCTGCACTTCGCTCAACATATGGCTGGACAGCAGGACGGTATGTCCGTCCCCGGCGAGAGTCGTGATGAGTTCGCGCATTTCGGCCATGCCCTGTGGGTCGAGGCCATTGGTCGGCTCATCCAGGATCAGCAGATCGGGGCCGCCGAGCAGCGCCGCGCCGACGCCGAGGCGCTGCTTCATACCGAGGGAGTAGGTGCGGAATTTATCGTCGGCACGGTTGGCGAGGCCGACGCGGTCCAGCGCCTCCGCCACGTCGGCGCTGTCGAGGCCGCGGTACTTCGCGAGCACCCGCAGGTTATCGCGACCGGTGAGATAGGGATAGAAGCCGGGACCCTCGATGAGGACGCCGATGCGACGAACCGCCGCCGGATCGCCGGGCGGGTGTCCGAGCACGGTGGCGGTACCGGCGCTGGGGCGGATCAAACCGACCAGCATGCGCAGCGTGGTCGTTTTACCCGCCCCGTTCGGGCCGAGGAAGCCGTAGATCTCGCCGGGTGCGACAGTCATATGCACGCCGTCGACGGCGCTGTGGGTGCCGTAGCGTTTGGTCAACCCCGCGGTGACCACGATGGAATCTGTCATGCACCGAGAATCCGCCTCCGACCAGGGCCGACACATCCGTCGCGCGGCGACGTTCGATCTACGTAACGCGGCCTACGAAGCATCGTGATACCGGACGCGGCGACTGATTTCGTGAGCACCCGGGTGACTCGTCGCCGAACGCGCAGAAACTGGCTGTCACCTCGGCCGTCGGCCCGCGACGCGACCGTCGGGGCACCGACGGCGGGCCAAATATTGGGGGAGGCGGGGGAGCATACGTAGCGCGATGGACGTCTCAGCGGGGTCGGGCTAATAGGCTGCAAGTGTGACAGCGCCAGGGGAATCGAAACGTGGTCCGGTCGTGCAGGACTGGGTCCTCGCGCTCGTCGTCGCGGTGATCCAGCTCGGTGGGGGCCGCAATGCCAACCTGCGTCAGACCGGAGTACACACGATCGACGCACTCGGCTATGTGTTGTTGCTCGTCGGGCCGGTCGCATTGCTGCTGCGGCGTTCGTATCCGCTGCCGGTGCTGCTCGTGACGATCGCGTCCTGCGCGGTGTACCTATTGCGCGGCTACGGCTATGGCCCGATCTTCGTTTCGCTGGTGATCGCGTTCATCTCCGCCGCGATCGTCGGATCACGCTGGTGGACATATCCGCTCGCCCCGATCGGCTATCTCGCACTGGTCTGGCCGCTGCCCGCGATCGTCGGACATCCCGCGAATCCGTGGCTGGCATTCGGGATGATCGCCTGGCTCGGTGTGCTCGTCGCGATCGCGGAGGGGATTCGTCAGCGCCAGGCGGTGCTGGTGGCGCGCAGGCAGCGCGCCGAGGCGGCGCGCCGCGATGCGGAGGCGCAGCGCGAACGGCGGGCCAGCGAGGAGCGCCTTGCCATCGCGCGTGAGCTGCACGACGTACTGGCACACAGTCTTTCGCTGATCAATGTGCAGTCCTCGGTGGCACTCGAGCTGTTCGACAAGAAGCCGCAGCAGGCCCGATCGGCGCTGGCGGCGATCAAGACGGCAAGTAAGGACGCGCTGGCCGAGGTGCATACGCTCTTGCACTCGATCCGCAACGGCAGCTCGCCGTCAGACGCGCAGGACATGCGCGAATCCGGTGCCGACAGCGCGTCCGAATCCGCAATCGCACACCGCGATTCCGAACTGGCCCAAGACAATTCGACTGTCCACACCAACGGTGCCGCCGAAGCGCGGCCGCCTGCCCCGCGCAGCCCCGCACCGAGCATCGAGGATCTGGACGCACTGTTGCAGCGCGCCCGCGCCGCTGGTCTCACCGTCGACACCCGCATTATCGGCACCGCCCACAAATTGCCGAGCGTCGTCGATGTGGCGGCGGCGCGCATCATTCAGGAATCGCTGACCAATGTGGTCCGGCACGCGCCGGGCGCTCCGGCCGCGGTGACCGTGCGCTATGCCGCCGATTCGGTCGAGATCACCATCGACAATGCCCGCGCCAGCACGCCACAATCGAAGTCCGGAACGAGCGGGGGCAATGGCATTCTCGGCATGCGCGAGCGCGCACATGCCCTCGGCGGCCAGCTCATCGCGGGTCCGCGGCCGAGCGGCGGGTTCCGGGTGGTGGCCCGGCTACCGTCCCGGGTGGGGGCTCCGGAGGAGGCGCAATGAACAAGGAGGCGGGTGGGATTCGGGTAGTGGTCGCCGACGATCAGGCCCTGGTGCGCGGCGGATTCGTCGCGCTGCTCGAGGCGCAGGACGGTATCGAGGTGGTCGGCGAGGCCGATAACGGTGAACAGGCCGTCCGGATGACCCGCAGTCTGATCCCGGATGTGGTCCTGATGGATATCCGAATGCCGGTTCTGGACGGCCTCGCCGCCACCCGCATGATCGCCGAGGATCCGACGCTCGCCGGGGTGAAGGTCGTCGTACTGACCACCTTCGAACTCGACGAGTACGTCTTCGAGGCAATGCGCGCCGGTGCGACCGGTTTCCTGGTCAAGCACACCGAACCCGCCGACCTGGTCCGCGCCATCCGAGTGGTGGCCGCCGGTGACGCCCTGCTCTCACCCGGCGTCACCCGCCGCCTCATCGCCGAATTCTCCGCCCATGCCAAACAGCCGCCACCGGCCGCGTTCACCGAACTCACCGACCGCGAACGTGAGGTCATGACCCTGGTCGCCGAGGGCCTTACCAATGCCGAAATCGGCGAACGCCTGTTCATGAGCCCCGCCACCGCCCGCACCCATGTCAGCCGCATTCTGATGAAGCTGGACGCCCGAGACCGCACCCAATTGGTGGTCATGGCCTACGAATCCGGCCTGGTCCGCCCCGGCTGGCACTGACCACGCACACGGCTCAGGGGCGGAAGTATCGACGGGCACTCGGCCGGTACATTGCGGGGATGGCCACCAGGACGGCCAGGATGTGCGCGGTACGGAAGATTCCGGTGATCACCGCGGTGGCGGTGAGGTCATCGAACAGGTCGCCGATTTCCCTGGCGGATAACGTGGCCGCCAGCGGCTCGATGATCAGCGAGGCCATGCCGATCACGCCGATGCCGAAGGTGAGCACGATCCTGGCCCAGCGGGCGCCGCGCGCCATGTGGACGGCGACCCCGAGCACCACTAGATATATGACGCCGCGAACGGCCAGACCTGTTGTGAGAGAGCCGATATCGGCATTCGTCCGGTCCAATTGCACGGCGGTGTAGGTTATGGCCTCGCCGACACCGCACAGCAATGCGATGACGAGCCCGATGAATGCGACGGAAACCGAGCGCGGTGGGTGAGTGCGTGGCCGTATGGAAAAGGCAGTGCCGGTCATGACACCGACACTGCCCTTGGCAATCCGAATTCCGGATCAGCCTGCGGTAGTGACCGGCTCTCGTACCGGAGTGCTACCGCGCGTGGCGAATTCGGTGAGTGCCGCGAAACCGAGGCCGAGGCAGGCCCACAGCGTGGCCGTCTCGCCGAGCGACGCCGCACGGAACTGCCACAGCAGCGCGGCCGGGAAGTCGTCGGTCACCTCATTGATGCCCGGCAGCAGAATGTAGCCCAGCACGACGATCAGGACGAACGCACCGACCCCCGCGATCAGCCGGAGCGTATCGAGTTGCGCGGCAAGCAGTTTGTAGACGTACACCCCGATGCCGACCGCGGCCAGACCGAGCAGCACCGCCGCCAACCACAGCAGGGTCCGCTGGTTGATGGTGTCCGGATCGCCGACGGCGGGTGGATTGGCCGGGTATTTGAAGAACGGCACCGCCACGATCGCAGCCCAACCGGCCAGTGCCAGCCCGAGCGCGAGCTTCGGCCCCGACAGTGTGGAGTACCTGCGTGCGAAATACGCGACCGAACCGAATATGGCCCCGAGTGCGAGCCCGGCAAGGCCGAGCGCCAAGAATTGCCCCGCCTTCTGTCCGGACCGGCTGACCAGCGGCTCCTCGTCACCGTGGGTATGCCCGGCCGGTTCCTGAGCGTGGTCGGCGGCCTTCTCCTTGGCGGTATTGGCCTCTTCGATGGCAATGGCGGCCTCGATTTTGGGCTCGCCGACGAAATAGCCCACTGTCGCGGCCAGCAGACCGGCGATAAGACCGGCCAGCAGGCCACGGAGCAGCAGGGTCTTGAGCGAACCGATCAATGGCACGGCACACCGAGCAGGTGACGTCCATCGTGCATCAGCTCATGCAGGTACATCCCGCTGCGCGAGATGACACCCTGGTCGAAGCCGACCAGGTACAGGGTGAGCAGTGCGAGTAGAACGACGCCCACTGCGATGAGCAGCGTGCCGAGCGAATCGGTTGCCCGACTCGGTGAATGCGCGATAGCCATTCGAGTCCTCCTAGGGATGCGCGTCCCGTGAGTTGGTGATGCGAAGGTGCCGGTGTCTGGCTTTCCGGCACCAAGGACTCGGTGCAAGAACACAGTGGCGCGACCGCTTCGGAATCTCACCGAATTACCGCGTCACCCTCGCGTTTGTCATTCAAACTGTCGCATCTGGCCGCATCTGCCGTCAACACAACCGCGCCTTGCCCACCACGCGGTGGGGCGCGTCGCGCGCTGGTGCTGGCCAGCGGATTTCAGGATGCGGACTTGGCCGCGACGTCCAGGACGACCTCGAACTCGAGCAGCGATGCGCCCGTCGAAACCGGCTTCTGCCGCTCGCCCGCATGCGCCTCCCGCGCGGGTCCGTCGCGCCATGCCGCGAACGACTCCTCCGAATCCCACTGGGTCACAACGAAGTACCGGTTCTCTCCGGCCACCGGCCGCAGCAACTGGAAGCCGAGGAATCCGGGCGAGCCCTCGACCGCGTGCGCGCGATGGGCGAACCGCTTCTCCAACTCGGGGCCAGCGCCCTCTGGAACCTCGATCGCATTGATCTTCACAACAGCCATGGCTTCGACCATACGTCTGCCCCATTCGGCCACCCCGCAGCGCATGCGCTGGCGCGTCGACGCGCGACTCTGCCACTAGGGAAGCGAGTCTTACGAGCGACCCCGTTCGTGCCGCCTCGCGTCCGGGAAAGAGCGGCCATCGAACTCGGCCGAGTCGGTCGAAGCGCGTGCGGCGCAGGCGTGGGGTTCGGCTGCAGGGCAGGTGTACATGTAGCGCCGAACTGCCCACCTTCAGGTGACGCCGATGTAGCGAGTCTTACAAGTGACCCGGTTCGCGGCTCGTCTCGCCGCCGAGTCCTCGAAGCGCATGCGCCGAGCCGCGAGCCTCGGCCGCTGGGCACGTATGCATCCAGCGCCGAACTTCACGCCCAGGTGACCACCGCGGGGCGGGTCTTACGAGCGATCCGTTCGCGGCTTGTCTCGCGGCCGAGTCGTCGAAGCGCACGCACCGAGGTCTCGACTGGTCGGACGCGAGAACCCAGGGGGCCGTGCACACGCAGTGTCAAAGGCGCTGCAAAATGACACAGTGTTGCACGACGAAGGCGGAGCAGGGGTGCCGATCCTGCTGCTGCACGGACTGATGGGCAGCGCCCGCACCTGGCGCGATCAGCTGGACTGGCTGCGGGCATACGGCCACGTCTACACCTTCGACGCCGCGGGACACGGCCGTCCCGCGCCCGCCGAATTGAGCACCGAGGCCTTCATCGACGACCTCGCGTCGGCGACCGCCGAGATATCCGAACCGATGGTGGTGATCGGGCATTCGATGGGTGGGCTGCACGGCTGGGTGTTCGCCGCGCAGTATCCGGAGCGGGTGCGCGCACTCGTCGTCGAGGACATCGCCCCTGATTTCCGCGGCCGCACCGCCGAGAACTGGGCGGCCATGATCGAAGCCTGGCCGCAGCCGTTTCCGGATGAGCGCGCGGTCCTGGACTATTTCGGTCCGGTTGCCGGACGCTACTTCCTCAAATCCTTCGACCACGGCCCCGACGGCTACCGCCTGCACGGCTCGGTCTCGACCTTCCGCGATATCTCCGAGGAATGGGGCACTCGCGACTTCTGGGCCCAGTGGCGCGCGGTCAAAGCCCCGGTCCTGCTGATCGAAGGCGAATTCACCATCACCCCGGAGGGCCAGATGGGGGAGATGGCCGCGGTCCACCCCGACGCGGTCTACGTTCGCGTTCCGAACTCCGGTCATCTGGTCCACGACGATCAACCCGAGCGCTACCGCGCCGAAGTCGAGCAGTTCCTCCGCAGAGTCCTCGACCCCTAGTCACTCCCGCGCACCGGAACCGTGCAGATTCGTCTCCGTTCCGCGGCGAAGATGCCCGGTCTGATCGAGATCACCGGCCTGACCAGGGATATCACCCCGGGGCTCACCTACCCGGTGACGTTCAACCTCGAGCAGAACGGCACCGTGACGGTCCAGGTCCCGGTCGATGCTGAGCCGCTGGCCGAACGGCACGAGGGCCAGGCCACTCCGGTAGGCAGCGACTTCGGCGATAGTTTGGCGGTAGTCGCAGGAGCGTTGGTTGCCCGATGAGGTCAGGCGCGGGTGGGATCGCCCTCGCCCGCGAGAGCGAACAGACCGTCGGCGGTTTGCTCGATCAGGCCGTCTACGAGCAGTGAGTCCAGGGCGCGGTCGCGTTGGCCCGGATCGCGAGTCCAGGCCAGGTCCAGGCGAATTCGCTCGACGGGGCCGGTGGCGTCGCGTAGTACGTCGAGCAGGCGACCGCGCGCCTGGCGATCGGTGCCCTCGTATTTCTGCGTCTTGCGAACCACCTCGGATACCGGCCTGCCCGCGGCGACCCACGCGCATGCCGGCAGCGGACAACGCGCGCAGTCGGGCGTGCGGGCCGTGCACACCGTGGCGCCCAGTTCCATCAGCGCGGCGGAAAACATTGCGGCATGGTCGATTCGGCGCGGCAGCAATGCCTCGGTTTCGGGCAGATCGCGCGCGGACGGATTACCCGCCTCCGCCCGCCCGTGCACTGCGCGCGCGACCACTCGCCGAACATTGGTGTCCACCACCGGAACTCGCTGCCCATAGGCGAAGCAGGCCACCGCCCGCGCCGTATACGCGCCGATGCCGGGCAGACCGAGCAGCACCTCGACATCGGTCGGCACCTCGTCGCCGTGTACCTCGGCGAGCACCTTGGCGCATTCGTGCAGCCGCAGCGCCCGGCGCGGATAGCCGAGCTTGCCCCAGGCGCGCAGCACCTCGGCCTGCGACGAGGCCGCCATCGCGGAGGGGACCGGCCAGCGCGCCACCCACTCCCGCCAGATCGGCTCGACCCGCACCACCGGCGTCTGCTGCAACATGATCTCGCTCATCAGAATCTGCCAGGCGGTGACATCCGCACGCCGCCACGGCAGATCCCGCGCGGTCGCTCGGTACCAATCCAGCAACGAGTCGGCATCCACCCGGTTGGCTACCGCCGTGATCTTGGGTTTCCCGCCTGCACGCCCGTGCGCTGCGCTGCCCTTCAGCACTGCCCTCACCGTTCCTATTGTCCTGCGGACAGTCGATATTTGCCGATCCGTAACGCACCGAACTCGCTGGTAACCGCTGCGATGTGCACAATGGTCGGTATGCCGGATTCCAACCCGATCAGTGCCTGGAAATCCCTTCGCGAGGGTAATGAGCGCTTCGTGAACGGCACGCTGCTGCATCCTAGCCAGGGCGCGGCCGACCGGGCCAAGCTCGTCAGTGGCCAGCACCCGCAAGCCATCCTGTTCGGCTGCGGTGACTCCCGCGTCGCCGCTGAGCTGATCTTCGACCAGGGTCTCGGCGATATGTTCGTCGTGCGCACCGCGGGCCATGTGGTGGACAGCTCGGTGCTCGGATCGATCGAATACGGGGTGCAGGTGCTGAATGTGCCGCTCATCGTGGTGCTCGGCCACGACAGCTGCGGCGCGGTGAAGGCCACCATCGACGCGCTGGACGGTGGCGAGGTGCCCGGCGGATTCATCCGCAGCGTGGTCGAGCGGGTCACGCCGTCGATTCTGGTCGGCCGCCGGGAGGGGCTGTCCACCGTCGACGAGATGGAGGCCAGGCATGTGGTGGAGACCAGCCGTCTGCTCATGCAGCGGTCGATGATCATTTCGCAGCGGGTGGCCACCGGTGAGTGCGCAATCGCCTGTGTCACATACAAACTGGCCGAAGGTCAGGTGAAGTTGCAGCGGGTCATCGGTAATATCGGCGAGATGGCCTGACGCGGCCGATCGAAGCGGTCCAGCGTGCGAGCGGAATTTACCTGCCGCGCTCGGGTTTTCCGATCCGACACGCCGGGGTCCTGAGTCGCTGTACCGGATCGTGCCCTTACCGTTGACTTCGTGCTGGAACCGAATGGACCGCTGCCTCCGGAGATCTATTGGCGACGCCGCGCGTTCGCCATCGGCATCCTGGTCGTAGCGCTCGCACTGGTCATCTGGTTGGTCTTGACGGTCACGCGCGGCGGCGATTCGCCCGGCACGACAAAGGCGGCCGCGACGAGCACGTCCTCGGCGACGAGTAAGCCAGCGGGTGCGTCCTCGACACCCCCGCCGACCACCGCCGAATCCAGTGCGAAGCCCTCCGGCACCATCACCGCCGCCGCTCCGGCCAGCAGTCCGGTCGCCGCTGGCGCCTGCCCGGATCAGTCGCTCGCGGTGAAGGTGACCGTCGAACAGCCGACCTACAAGACCGGGGAGACCCCGGTATTCGGCATCGTGATCACCAATATCTCGTCCTCGGCCTGCTCCCGCGATGTCGGCTCCGGCCTGCAGCAGGTCTCGGTGACCACCCTCGACGGCCAGCGCCGCCTCTGGTCGAGCACCGACTGCTACCCGGACGGCGCCCCCGACGTCCGCACCCTGAACCGCGGCGAACAGGCCGCCTTCATGGTCACCTGGTCCGGCTCCACCTCCCAACCCAACTGCGCCGGTGACCGCGTCCAAGTCCCCCCCGGCGCCTACGCCGTAATCGCCCAACTCGGCTCCCTACGCAGCGCCGCCGAACCCTTCAACATCGCCTAACGCCCGCCCCAGGGCGCTGCCGCATCCACTGGTTATCGCGCACAGAGTGTGGGTTGTGCGTGATACCTACCGGCGGTGCGTGATCAATTAGGTTGCGCAACAGCCGTTATCGGCTCAGAAGTCGGGGGCGGTTTCGGCGGGTGTGGTGCGTGACTTGCGGAGACCGGCGAGGCGGATGGCCGATTTGACGTCGGCTACCTCATGCACCTTCATGCCGTTTTTCGTGCGCGCCAGGCCCGGCGGTACCAGGGCGGTGGTGAAGCCGAGTCGTTCCGCCTCGGCCAGTCTGCGCTCCAATCCGGTGACCCGCCGCACCTCGCCCGCCAGGCCGACCTCACCGAGGATGACCCAGCCGACGGGCAGCGCCTGATCCCGTTCGGCGCTGGCGATGGCAAGGGCGATGGCCAGATCCGCGGCGGGCTCGAGCAGCCGCATACCGCCCACCGTCGCGGCGTACACATCGTGTTTGCCGAGGAACACCCGGCCGCGGCTCTGCAGCACGGCCAGCACCATCGCGACCCGGTTGTAGTCGAGTCCGCTCACCGCCCGCCGTGGATTCGGGATCTCGGTGTGCACGGTGAGCCCCTGCACCTCGGCCACCAGTGGCCGCTTACCGTCCATCGCCACCGTGACCGCCGTGCCCGGCACCGAATCGGTGCGGTGGTGCAGGAACAGGCCGGACGGATCCGTGACGCAGGAGATCCCGTCGTCGTGCAGTTCGAAACAGCCGACCTCATCGGAGCTGCCGAAGCGGTTCTTGATGCCGCGCACCATGCGCAGCGTGGAATTCTTATCGCCCTCGAACTGCAGCACCACATCCACCAGATGCTCCAGCGTGCGCGGGCCAGCGACATTGCCGTCCTTCGTGACATGTCCGACCAGCAGCACCGCGATACCGCTCGCCTTGGCCAGCGAGGTGAGTGCGGCAGCCACCGCGCGCACCTGGGTGACGCCGCCGATGGTGCCGTCCACCTCGGGGACCAGCATGGTCTGCACCGAGTCGACGACGAGCAGCGTCGGACGCACCTGCTCGACATGGCCGAGCACCACCGACAGATCCGATTCCGCTGCCAGATAAACCCTTTCGTGCACCGCATCGGTCCGGTCGGCTCGCAATCGGACCTGGCCCGCCGATTCCTCCGCGGTGACATACAGCGACTTCTCATCGCGCTGGGTGGCCCACCGATGCGCGACCTCCAACAACAGCGTCGACTTGCCGACCCCCGGCTCACCGGAGAGCAGCACGACCGAGCCCGGCACGATGCCCCCGCCGAGCACCCGGTCCAGTTCCTCGACGCCGGTCGGCCTGGCCTTGGTGACCTTCGAATCGATCTGTGAGATCGGCGCGGCGGCGGTGCTCGGCAGCATCGCGCGCCGCCCGACCGGCGATGCGGCGGTCGCCGCCGCTCCGGCAACCTCGTCGACGGTGCCCCAGGCACCGCAATCCGGGCATTTGCCCACCCACTTGGCGACCTCGTGTCGGCAGGCGGAGCATCGGAAGATCGACTTGGTCTTGGCCACAGGCGCACCTTACGTACCATCTCCGACAAGCGGGCTCGACAGTGCCAAGTGGGCTCGACAGATATGAAAACGGCTGCCGCGCGATTGCGCGACAGCCGTAGGTGGGGATCGGTCGGCGGATCAGTGTCCGCCCTTGTGCTCGCCCTCGTTCGCAGTGGCCTGGCCCTCGTGCCGTTCGGCCAGCGGCCCGGCGTCGACCGGGACCTGGACCGTCACGGTGCCGTTCTGCTTGAAGTTGAACGTCACCGGGTAGGTGAGGCCCGGGGTGATATCCCTGGTCAGGCCGGTGATCTCGATCAGGCCGGGGTTCTTCTCCGCGTCGGCGGTGGCCTTGTCACCGGCGCCGTGCTCATCGGCCTTGGCGGTGGTGGACGGCTTCGCGGTGGTGGACGGCGACGCGGCGGTGGACGGTGTGGCGGTGGCCGACGGTGTGGCGCCGTGCTCGTCGGACTTGGCCGCAGTGCCCGGCGCGGATGAGGCCGCGACGACGGTCTGCTGTGGTGCGATACGGAATGCCGGATCACCCGCGGGCGGGGTGATCTTCACCGTGCCGAGGTCGGTGTTGATGCTGGTCAGCTCGTCGGTGACGGTCTCGCCGTTATTGATGATCGACAGCGCGATGATCGCCTTGCCGCCCTTGGCGTTGGTGTAGTCGCTGCCCGCGGCGGGGAAGACGATGTGCACATTGCGCAGCGAGATCCGGTCGACGTCGGCATGGTTGCCGTTGACCGCGGCGACCTGGGTCGCGGTCTGCGAGATCTGGCCTGCACCGCAGCCGGACAGCACGAGCGCCGCTCCGGCGGCGAGCGCGGCAACCGAAACCATGCGACGTCGCGCCCCTGTCGAGGCGGTCACAGCTTTCAGGGCAGTCACGGGTTGTCCCTCCATGTCGACCGGGCTCACTCCGCTAGGGAGAGTAATAACTAGGCAGCGTAGTAGTAGCCTCCGCCGAGCGGACGTCGGGGCTGTGTTGAATTTGCCGCGTCTGCACGCGGCCGACGCGATGGCCGCGCTTCGCGACCGAGACGGGTCGCTCGTAAGACTCGCTCCATGGTGTCCTGAGACCCACTCCGCGTGGTTCTGGCTACGCGGTGGGGACACTCCGGGGCATCGCATCCGTTGGGTAACGGTTTTATCCGGCGCGCCGAGTTGCCAAGGTGCTGCTGGGCTTATCGATCGGCGCGTGTGGTAAGCATGCCGGTCGATAACCCGTTCTGGCACAACACAATGCACACCGCACCGGTTCTGTCAACCCCGGCGGTCGGCTCGTTGTGGCCCTGACCTGCACAGTTGATCGCGCCGTTACCGAGTCGCATGTTAAACTGTGAACATCGAAAGGGGCACGGGACACATGATTTTTAAGGTCGGAGACACCGTCGTTTACCCCCACCACGGAGCGGCGCTGATCGAAGCAATCGAGACTCGCACCATCAAGGGTGAGCAAAAAGAGTATCTGGTCCTGAAGGTCGCCCAAGGTGACCTGACTGTTCGCGTTCCCGCAGAGAACGCCGAATATGTCGGCGTGCGAGATGTCGTCGGCCAGGAGGGTCTCGACCGAGTCTTCCAAGTGCTGCGTGCGCCGCACACCGAAGAACCGACTAACTGGTCTCGCCGCTACAAGGCCAACCTGGAGAAGCTCGCCTCCGGCGATGTGAACAAGGTGGCCGAGGTCGTTCGCGACCTGTGGCGTCGGGAGCAGGACCGCGGCCTGTCCGCGGGTGAGAAGCGGATGCTGGCCAAGGCCCGTCAGATCCTCGTCGGTGAGCTCGCGCTCGCCGAGGGGACCGATGACGGCAAGGCCGAGTCGCTCCTCGATGAGGTTCTCGCCGCGGCCTCCTGACCGTGAACGTTTCTAACAGCGACGGTTCCGTCGTTGCGTTGGTGCCTGCCGCCGGTCGTGGCGTTCGCCTGGGTGAATCGACACCCAAAGCGTTCGTCGCGGTCGGCGGCACACCTATGGTCCGGCTGGCCGTCGACGGCCTGATCGCCTCCGGGGCGGTCGACCGGATCATCGTGATCGTCCCCGCCGAACTCGTCGAGAGCGCCGTTGCCCTGCTGCCGCCCTCGGAGTCGGTGCGTGTGGTCATCGGCGGCGCCGAGCGCACCGATTCGGTGCGTTCGGGTATCGCCGCCGCCCCCGATGCCAGCTATTTCCTGGTGCACGACGCCGCCCGCGCATTGACCCCACCCGAGCTGATCGCCCGGGTGGTCGCCGAACTGCGCGCCGGTGCCACCGCCGTCGTGCCCGCATTGCCCGTGGTCGACACCATCAAGTCCGTCGACACGCGCGGCGGTGTCACCGGCACTCCCGATCGAGCGAGCCTGCGTGCCATTCAGACGCCGCAGGGTTTCGCCGCCGAATTGCTGCGCGCGGCCTACGCCGATGAGACGCTGCGGGCCACCGACGATGCCGGACTCGTCGAACTGCTCGGCACCCGGGTGCTCACCATCCCCGGCGACCCCATGGCTTTCAAGATCACCACCCGGCTCGACCTGCTGCTGGCCAATGCGGTACTCGACGGCGCACGGACGGTGGGCCGGTCATGACTATGCGCGTCGGCATCGGCAGTGATGTCCATCCCATCGAAGCGGGCAGGCCGTGCTGGATGGCGGGCCTGCTTTTCGACGGTGACGACGGCTGCGCCGGCCACTCCGACGGTGATGTCGCCGCGCACGCGCTCTGCGATGCGCTGCTTTCCGCGGCCGGACTCGGCGATGTCGGCGCGGTCTTCGGCACCGGACGCCCGGAATGGGCAGGTGTATCCGGCGCGGCCATGCTGAAGGAAGTGCGTAGGCTCCTTGACGAGGCCGGCTTCGAAATTGTCAACGCCGCGGTCCAGGTAATCGGCAATCGGCCGAAAATCGGACCGCGTCGCGCCGAGGCCCAAGAGGTACTCGGCGGACTGCTCGGCGCCCCGATCTCGGTGTCGGGCACCACAACCGACGGCCTCGGGTTGACCGGCCGCGGCGAGGGTGTGGCCGCGGTGGCTACTGCCCTGCTACAAGCGTGTCGCTGAGCCAGCCCTCGCCGACCCGAGCCGCTCCGTGAACGGCCTTATATACCAGCTAGGATCGACTTCCGTGACTCTGCGCCTTTTTGACACCGACACGCGGACCATGCGCGACTTCGCGCCCCTGGTCCCCGGCCGTGCCTCGGTGTACCTGTGTGGCGCCACCGTGCAGGGTGAACCGCATATCGGCCATGTGCGCAGCGGAGTCGCGTTCGACGTGCTGCGGCGCTGGCTGCTCGCGCACGACTACGACGTGTTGTTCATCCGCAATGTCACCGATATCGAGGACAAGATCCTCACCAAGGCCGCCGAGGCGGGTCGACCCTGGTGGGAGTGGGCGGCCACCTATGAGCGCGCCTTCGACCGGGCCTATCAAACCCTCGGCGTGCTGCCGCCCTCGGCGGAACCGCGCGCGACCGGCCACATCACCCAGATGGTCGACCTGATGCAGCGGTTGATCGACCGCGGGCACGCCTACGCCTCGGCGGGCAATGTCTATTTCGATGTGGTCAGCTATCCGGAATACGGGAGCCTGTCCGGGCACCGGCTCGATGACGTGCATCAGGGCGAGAGTGCGGGCGAGGGCAAGCGCGATCCGCGTGACTTCACGCTGTGGAAGGCCGCCAAACCGGGTGAGCCGACCTGGCCGTCGCCATGGGGGCCGGGGCGGCCCGGCTGGCATCTGGAATGCTCGGCAATGGCCGAGTTCTACCTCGGCGCCGAATTCGATATCCATTGCGGCGGAATGGATCTGATCTTCCCGCACCACGAGAACGAAATCGCCCAGTCCAAGGCGGCCGGTGATGGGTTCGCGCGGTATTGGTTGCACAACGGCTGGGTGACCATGGGCGGCGAGAAAATGTCCAAATCGCTCGGCAATGTGCTCTCGGTGCCGAATGTGCTGAAAAAGGTTCGGGCCGTTGAACTTCGGTTCTACCTCGGCAGCGCGCACTACCGGTCCATGCTGGAGTATTCGGATAAGGCGCTTTACGACGCCGCGGCCTCCTACCAGCGGATCGAGGCGTTCATACACCGAGTGGCCGAGCGGGCCGGGGAGATCGCGGTCGGCAAGTGGACCGATGCGTTCGCCGAGGCGATCGACGACGATCTGGCGGTTCCGCGGGCCCTGGCCGAGGTGCACCGGGTGGTGCACGAGGGCAATAAGGCGCTGGAGTCGGGCGCCATCGATACCGCGGTCGAGCTGGCCGGACAGGTCAGGGCCATGTTGAATATCCTCGGCGTCTGCCCGTTCGACCCGCAGTGGTACACCCCGCAGGACAATTCGGTCGCGCTGGACGCATTGGACGTGCTGGTGCGCGCCGAACTCGAGCGCCGCCAGCAGGCGCGCGCCGATAAGGACTGGCCCAGCGCCGACGCGGTGCGGGACCGGTTGCAGGCCGCCGGAATCGAAGTGACCGATACCCCACAGGGTCCGGAATGGTCCCTGGGCGCGGCGCAGCATTCGCCGGGTGCGGTACAGCGTGGAAAGGCGAACTGATGGCAGGCAACTCACAGCGTCGCGGTGCGATCCGTAAGGGCAGTACCAAGAAGGGCGCCGTCGTCGGCTCCGGTGGGCAACGCAGGCGTGGACTCGAACCGCGCGGCGCGACCCCGCCCGCCGAGGCCAGGACCAAACATCCCGCGGCCAAGCGGGCAGCGGCGAAGGCGAAGGCCGCGACCCAGGGTCGGCCGAGCCCGCGCGGCGGCGGTGGTCGTCCGGCCGGGCGCAAGAGTGACGACGGTCCGGAGATGGTGCTCGGCCGCAATCCGGTTGTCGAATGTCTGCGTGCCGGTGTGCCGGCGACCGCGCTGTACGTCGCCGTCGGCACCGAGAACGACGATCGGCTGACCGAGAGCGTGAAAATGGCTGCCGATGCGGGCATCTCCATTCTGGAGGTGCCGCGCACCGATCTGGATCGGTTGAGCGCCAACGGATTGCATCAGGGTGTGGCATTGCAGGTGCCGCCGTACCGGTATGCCCATCCGGATGATCTGGTTGTGCGGGTACGGGATTCGGCCGAACCCGCCCTGCTGGTCGCGTTGGACAATATCTCCGATCCGCGCAACCTCGGTGCGGTGATCCGCTCGGTGGCCGCCTTCGGTGGCCAGGGCGTGCTGATTCCGCAGCGGCGCAGCGCCAGCGTCACCGCGGTCGCCTGGCGGACCAGCGCCGGTGCCGCGGCCCGGCTTCCGGTCGCCCGCGCGACGAATCTGACTCGCACGCTGAAGGATTGGGCGTCGCAGGGCTTCCAGATCGTCGGCCTCGATGCGGGTGGCGACACCACCCTCGACGATTTCGACGGCAGCATCCCGACTGTGATCGTGGTGGGTTCGGAGGGCAAGGGCCTGTCCCGTCTGGTCCGCGAGACCTGCGATTCCATCCTCAGCATCCCCATGGCCGGTCCGGTCGAATCCCTGAACGCCTCCGTGGCCGCGGGCGTCGTCCTCTCTGAAATCGCCCGTCAACGCCGTATCTGAGCACACCGCATACGTCCTTTGATGACGATCGGCTCGGCAGGGCGTGCGCGGCCCGGCCGTAGCCGCTGCCGCGGTTTGCGAATCGGCGGATCGGGTTGGACGGCAAATCGGCTCGCGCCCCGTAGAATTCGACTCGTGGCCATCCCGAACCAGGCTCCTCAGGAGACGATCGAGCATCCGCATGCGACGGCAGTGCTGGCGCTCGGCGTGGTGAGTCTGCTCTGCTGCGGCGCGCTGGGGCCGGTGGCCTGGGCGCTCGGCAGACGTGCGCTCGACCAGATCGAGCAATCGCACGGTGGCTACGGCGGCCGCGCTCAGGTGCTCGTCGGTTACGTCCTCGGCATCATCGCCACGCTTTTGATGGTCTGTATGGCGATCATCTTCCTGCTGATCCTGATCGGCGGCCGGGCCTAGATTCCAGCGATCAATCCAGGCTGGGACGTTCGGGTTCGCCCTTGCTGTCCCAGGCGGGCCATTCCTCGCTGATACTGCCGGTCCAGTTGGGCTGGCGGCGATCTCGGAAGGCCGCCATTGCCTCGCCGCCGTCGATACTCTTGGTGACGTGGTTGTTCATGTCGGTTTCCAACTGTCCGACCATCCCCGGGCTCATGCCCAAGCCCTCCCATAGCAGCCGTTTCGACAGCGCGACCGGCAGCGGCGCCGCACCGTTCGCGATGTCATGGGCGATGGCCAGCGCCGTCGGCAATACCTCGCCCCCGGGTAGGCAGCTATTGGCCAGGCCCATGGCCTTGGCCTCCTCGCCGTCGAAGGTGCGGCCGGTCAGCATGATGTCGGCGGCATTGGCCATACCGGCCAGCCGCGGCAGCGTCCAGTGCGCATAGCCGTCGGCGACTACGCCGCGGCGCACCTGATTGAGGCCGTATACCGCGTCACGCGCCATGTAGCGCAGGTCGCATTGCAGGGCCAGCGCCAGTCCGATGCCGACCGCATGGCCGTTCACTGCCGCGATCACCGGTTTGCGCACCCGCCACGGCGGCGGATCGATGGTGGCGCTGACATCGCCGACCCGGCTGGACAGATCCGCACCCGCGCAGAAAGCGGGTGCCGTACCGGTGATGACGACCGCGCGGATCGCATCCTCGGCATCGCAGCGCTGCAGCGCCGCACTCAGTTCGGCGGCCATGGCCGGGGTGACGGCATTTTGCTGAGCGGGTCGGTTGAGCGTGAGGACGGCGATGCCCGCGGAGACATCGACGAGCAGTTCCGAACTCATGCCAGGCATGTTAGCCGACCAAGACAAAGGTGGGCTCGGCCCGAAGGACGGCGACCAAGCACCGGTCGCCCCCCACGGAGCGAGTCTTACGAGCGACCGTTCGCGGCCCGGCTTGCGTCCGAGTCATCGAAGCGCATGCGCCGCAGGCGCGAGTCTCGACGGCTCGGGTGCAAGGCCCACCCGTCGCCCGACCACCACCCCTCATCGAATCGCTACGCGATGCTGGTTATTCGGGGCCGCGAACACGCAGCGCCGCAAGCGCTGCAAATTCAGCGGAGCACATGGCGGCCGATCGCGTACTTGTGGACCTCGGTCGGGCCATCGTAGAGGCGGAAGGCGCGCATATCGCGGAAGATCATTTCGACCACCGTTTCATCGCTGATGCCGATGCCGCCGAGCACCTGAACACAGCGGTCGGTGACCTTGAACAGTTCTTCGGAGACGAACGCCTTCGCGATCGAGCTCTCATGTCTGGCCTTCTCGCCCTGGTCCATCAGCCAGCAGGCATGCCAGATGGTGAGGCGGCACTGGTGCAGCGCGATCGCGTTATCGGCGAGCATGAACGATACGCCCTCGTGGTCGCCGATCGGCTTGCCGAAGGCGGTCCGAGTCTTGGCGTATTCGACCGCGATGGACTGCGCGCGTTCGGCCGCGCCGAGCCAGCGCATGCAGTGGGTGAGCCGGGCCGGGGCGAGCCGCAGCTGGGCATAGCGCAGCGCTTGGCCGGTCTCCCCGAGCAGCGCCGACTTGGGCAGCACCAAATTCTCGAAGCGTACGACGCCGTGGCCGCCGACGTAGTTGCGATCCATGGTGTTCATGGTGCGTTCGATAATGATGCCGGGCTGATCGCCCTCGGTCAGGAACAGTGTCGGGCCCTCGGGCAGATGCGGGTTCGGCGCGACCCGGGCCATGATGATCCAGCTCTTGGCGCCGTCGGCGCCGGTGATGAGCCATTTGCGGCCGTTGATGGTGAAATTCTCGCCGTCGAAGACGGCCTCGGTGGCCAGCTGATTCGGATCCGAACCCGCGCCGTCCGGTTCGGTCATGGCGAAGACGGTGCGCCGGTGACCGGCGACCGCGGGTGCGAGGTGGCGCTCGACCTGTTCGGGATCGGCGATCTTGGAGAGCAGGAACATATTGCCCTCATCCGGTGCGGCGCAGTTCATTGCGACCGGGCCGAGGGTGGACCAGCCGGCGGCCTCGTAGATCACGGCCTGCTCGATATGGGTGAGACCCCGCCCGCCGAGTGCTTCCGGAGCCTGCACGGTCAGCAGCTTCTCCGCGCGCGCCAGCTCGACGAGTTCCTGGCGCAGTTCATCGGTGGGGCCGTGTGAGGTGACGCGCGGGTCGCGCTCGAACGGGACGATCTTGTCGATGACGAACCGGCGGACCCGGTCGCGTTCAGCGGCGAGTTCGGCGGGAATCGTGAAGTCGATCATTGGTCACCATTCGTTCGACGGGGCGCGTGGGTCGAGCATACGAAATCAGGGTCTATTGACTGACGGCGGCTGCCATCAAACTACGGCTTGTCGCCGGAAGGGCCTTGCTGAACTGCGCTGATAACGGTGTCAGCAGGGGCGGCGGAGGTGTCAGCGCGCTGTCAGCGCCGCAGGCGATCGTTTGGTCATCGAGCACGGGGAGCCCACACCGGCCCTCGGATGAACAACCCGCTGAGGAGAAACCGCCATGATGACCGTCGCTGCCGTCGCCCAGCTGCTGATCGCCCTCGCCTTCGTCAGCATTCCGCTGGTGCGGCACCGGTACGGAGCCGCCGCCAAGGCCGCCGCCGATGCCGACCTGACCCGTCAGGGTGTGCGGCCCGCCGTCCTCGAGGAGAACGGTATGCGGTTCGACGCGGGCGGCCACGAGACCTGGGCGCCCGTCGGTATCGCACTGGTGATGACCACCCTGGCCGTGTTGAACGTCGCTGGCAACGATTGGGGTCGGATGCTGTCCTGGATCTTCCAGGTGCTGGTGCTGCTCGGCAATGGCGTGATCCTGTACAGCAACCTGACCGCGGCCAAGAGCATCCGAGCGGCCTTCGCCCGCAAGGCCGACCCGGAACTGGCCCGCATCGACGTCGAGCGATTCCTGGATGCCGCCGAGAACGCCTTCCCCCGTTGGGTAATGCCCTACCTGCAGAACCTGCGCCACGTCATCGTGTTCGGCGGTTCGATCCTCGTCTTGATCGCCCTGCTCGTCGCCTGATCCCCCCAGAGGCCAGGTGCCCGCCTCCGCGAGCACCTGGCCTCTGCGCTGCCATCAGTCCGCCGAGTATCCGCATTTGGCGTGCCGCGCAGAAAATTGTCCAGAAATTCCATGCGCGTAGCTGCGCTTCGGGTCCGGGAGCGGGGCAGCGGGAGCGGGCGGCCTGGCGTCGAATGGCATGGGTGCGATCCGCGCATGGACTGGGTGTCGTGCGTGGCGTTCCCGGTGACTCCGGGCGCGGCATCGGGTCGGTGAGCGGGAGGTCAGTGGGTGCGGGCGGCCTGGCGGCGGCGGGGGCCGAGGATTCGGCAGATCAGGTAGATCAGGAAGGAGATGGTGGTGACGAACGTGGAGACGGGGACGCCGGGGGCCAGGGACAGCAGGATGCCGCCTACTGCGGCGATTTCGGCGAAGACGACCGCGAGCACGGTGGTGCGCACGGGATTCGCGGTCAGCTGTGCCGCGGCGGCGGCGGGGGTGATGAGCAGCGCGAGGACCAGCAAGGCCCCGACGATCTGCACGCCGAAGGCCGCGGTGATGCCGAGCATGACCGCGAACACCACCGAAAGCGCCCGCACCGGAACCCCGCGGGCGACTGCCACTTCGGGATCCGAGCTCGCGAACAGCAGCGGCCGGTAGACCACCGCGAGCACGGCGAGCACCAGTACGGTGCAGGTCACCAGCAGGGCGAGTCCGCTGTAGCCGACGCTCACCACCTGACCGGTGAGCAGCGAGAATTTCGAACCGGCGCGCTCGGGGCCGAGCCACAGGAACAGCACCGAGAGTCCGAGTCCGAACGACAGCACCACCGCGATCACCGAATCACGTTCTCTGGCTTTGCTTCCGAGCAGACCGAACAGCACCGCCGCCACCACCGAGCCGACGATCGCGCCCAGCCCGACCCCGATTCCGGCGAGCAATGCGGCCGCCGCGCCGGTCAGCGACAGCTCGCTGGTGCCGTGCACCGCGAACGACATCTGCCTGCTGATGATCAATGGACCGATCACCCCGGCCAGCAGTCCGAGCAGCGCGGCCGCGAGCACCGCCTGCTGCACGAAGGAGTAGGAGAGCAGATTCGCGGTAGTGGAGAAGTCGAACATCTTCGAAATGACGTCCGACAGCTTGTCGATCACGAACGAACCCCACTCGTCTTCGGCGGTGTTTCGGAGACCGGCCGCCCATCCGCCGCCGGCCGCTCAATGGCGACCGACGGCGGGTGCGCAACCGGCTGCCCATCGGCAACCGGCTGTGCGTCGGCAACGGAGTGCGTGTCGGCGACTGGCTGGGTAACAGCAACCCGTTCGGGATCGGAAAGGGTTGCGCCGTGGCAATGTTGGGCTCCGGCGGCGCCGAGGGCGTCCATGGTGTCGCCGGTGCCGACTACGACCAGTCGGCCGCGTACTCGCAGCACGTCGACCTCGGTCCGGTACAGCTCCGAGAGGACTGCCGAGGTCATCACCTCGTCGGGGGTGCCGATACGGAACTTTCCGTCGACCAGGTACAGCACTCGATCCACCAGCGGCAGAATCGGATTGATTTCGTGTGTCACGAAAAGCACTGCGGTGTTGTGGGTTCGCCTGCGCCGATCGATCAGCTCGGATACCAGTCGTTGATTCGCCAGGTCGAGGCTGAGCAGCGGTTCATCGCAGAGCAGCACCTTGGGATCGCCGACGAGCGCCTGTGCCACGCGCAGCCGCTGCTGTTCGCCGCCGGACATGGATTCCAGTGGCGCATAGGCGAATTTCTCGGCGCCGACATCGGCAATGGCGGCGCGGACCTTGCGCTTGCGCTCGGCGCGGCGGCGCAGGCCGAGGCCCCAGTTGTGCCCGTCGACACCGAGCCCGACCAGGTCGACCCCGCGCAACTGGACACCGGCGTCGATCGTCTTCTGTTGTGGCACGTAGCCGATATCGGGGTTGCCCGCGCGTGCGGGTCCGCCCGCGATATCGGCGCTGCCGGCGCTGAGTGCGAGCTGTCCGAGCAGCACCTTCAGCAGCGAGGTCTTGCCGGATCCGTTCGGCCCGAGAATCGCGATGAATTCACCGGGCGCAACCTCGAGATCCAGTCCCTGCCAGAGCGTGCGTTCGCCGAATGCCAGGCTGGCGGCGTCGAGGTGGACGACGGGGCGGGTATCCGACGGCCGCTGCTCGGTGGTCGGCGCGGCTTCCATGGACGCACCGGTCACCAGGCTTCTCATCGAATCGTTGTGTGATGCTGGCCCACTTCTCACCCGGCCACCGCTCCTCATCAAATCATTGTGTGATGCTGGCCCATCCGTCACCCGGCGACCGCCGCTCATCGAATCGCTGTGCGATGCTGGCCCATCCGTCGCCCGGCCACCGCCCCTCATCGAATCGCTGCGCGATGCTGGCCCACCCGTCACCCGGCCACCACCCCCCATCGAATCGCTACGCGATGCTGTCATGATTGTGGTCAGGCCAGCGCCGCGGCCAGTGCCTGGGCGTTCTTGGTCTGCCACTGAATGTAATCCATACCGGCAGGGAGGGTTTCGGTCACCTCGACGATAGGTAGACCGTTCGATTGCGCGAGCGCGCGTAGATCCTTGGTGATCTTGTCCTCGGTCTGGATGTTGTAGACCAGCGCGCGAACCTTCTTGCCGGTCAGCAGATCCCGCGTGGCGGCGACCGCGGCGGGGGCCGGATCGGTCTCCTGCTCGATCGCCTCCTGGAACTCGTGCGGGGTCAGATCTTCGGTTCCGGCGGCGACCAGCAGGTAGTGCGCCAGCGGTTCGGTCTGCAGCACCGGGGTCTTCGGGTGCTCGCTGGCGATCTTGCTGGAGATCGCGCTGATCGCGCTCAGTTGGGTCTTGAACGCGGCGGCGCGGTCGGTGTATGCGGCGGCATGCGCGGAGTCGATTTCGCCGAGGGCGCTCGCGATCCGATCGGCGACCGTGCTCACCGTGCGCGGGTCGAAGAAGACATGCTCGTTCTCGTCGCTCTTATCGGTGCGGGAGTCGAACGCGTCGACGGTGCGCTTGCCCCGGATCGCCTTCTCGACGAATTCGTCGTAGCCGCCGCCATTGAAGACGACCAGGTCGGCGTCGCTGATCTTGGCCGACTCTACGGCCGAGGTCTCATGCGAATGCGGATCGGCGGCGGGATCGGTGATCAGCGAGGTCACCGAGGCGTCCGGACCCGCGATGGTCGCGGCGATATTGCCCCAGACGCTGGTGGCGGCGACGATATTCGGCTTATCCGAATCCTTCGAGCTTCCGCATGCGGTGAGTGTCAGCGCGGTGGCCACCCCCACGGCGATACCGGCGAATCCGAGGGCAATTCGTGTGCTCACGCGCGGGGTACTCCTGGCAATGCGGCAGATCTGAGCGTGCTCTAGATCATAATGGAAATCGTTACCATTTGAACTGTAGCAGGAGCCTCCGCCCAGCACGAGCCGGTGTTCGCCGCATCACTTCGCGCCGGATATGGGCCGGGCCCGCGAATTGATGGTTCGCGGGCCCGGAACTATGCGACGGTCGCGTCAGACCAGCGCTTCCACCGGCTTGCCCAGCAGCTGTGCACAACGCAGCAGGCCGAGATGGCTGTAGGCCTGTGGATGGTTGCCGAGTGAGCGCTCGGCGACCGGGTCGTACTCCTCGCTGAGCAGACCGGTCGGTCCGGCGACATCGACCAGCTGCGCGAACAGTGCCTCGGCATCCGAGCGCTTGCCGATCAGCAGATACGCCTCGACCAGCCAGGCCGCGCACAGGTGGAACCCGCCCTCGCCGCCGGGCAGGCCGTCGTCGTGGTGGTACCGGTACACGGTCGAGCCGCTGCGCAGCTCCGCCTCGGTGGCCACCACCGTCGCCGCGAAGCGCGGATCCGACGGTTCGATCAGGCCGCTGAGGCCGATGTGCAGGGTGGCCGCATCCAGATCGGTGCCGTCGTAGGCGGCGGTGTAGGACTGGACCTCGTCGTTCCAGCCCTTGGTCTTCACCTCATCGGCGATGGTCTCGTGCAGCGTGATCCAGGCCGGGTCGATCTGACGCTCGAAGCGCTGCGCCAGCGTGATCGCCCGGTCCACGGTCAGCCAGCCCATCACCTTCGAGTACACGTGGTGCCGCGGGTTGCCGCGGATTTCCCAGATGCCGTGGTCGGGTTCCTGCCAGCGCCGCTGCACCGCGGAGACCATGGCGTGCACCAGTTCCCAGTCGGCATCCGGCAGTGCCTTGGCCGGATCGGTCAGCCCTTTCGCCTCGCGGCCGTGCGCCAGCGATGCAATGAGATCGACGATCGGGCCGAAGACGTCCAGCTGCACCTGCATATTCGCGGCGTTGCCGACGCGGACCGGGCGCGAACCCGCATAACCGGGCAGCTGATCGATCGATGCCTCGGGGGGCAGCGTCTCGCCGTAGAGGGTGTACAGCGGGTGCAAACGCTCCGGACCGGGCAGCGTCTCCAGCACCCGGTGCACCCAGCCTAGGAATTCCTCGGCCTCGGTCAGTGAGCCGAGCGAAACCAGTGCCTGCGCGGTCAGCGCGGCATCGCGCAGCCAGCAATAGCGGTAATCCCAGTTGCGCACGCCGCCGATATCCTCCGGCAGCGAGGTGGTGGCCGCGGCCAGGATGGAACCCGACGGCGCGTGCACGAGTCCGCGCAGGGTGAGTGCCGAGCGCTTCATCAGATCCCGCTTCAGCGGCGGCAGCTGCAGTTTCGCCGCCCATTTCGACCAGTAGTCCTCGGCATCCTTGCGCCGCTCCGCCTCGCTGCTCATGGCGGGCGCGAGATCCTGTGTACCGCAGCGCATTTCCAGCACGATCGGGCCGCGTGACGGATCGACGACGGCGCGCGCCGAACTGTACATACCGTCGGACTGGATCTCCCAGTGCACGCCGGGGGAGCGCAGCACCATCGGATCGTTGGTGCCGAGCACGCGCAGGCCGGTCGGCTCACATTCGATGCTCACCGGCACCTGGCCGAATTCCGGTCGGGGCGCGAAGGTTACGACGGCCTTGGCATCGCCGGTGATCACCCGGGTCAGGTCGGTGCGGTTCGGTGCCACGTCGTGCGGCAGATAGTCGACCACTTGCAGACTGGCCCAACGGGTTTCGACGGTCATGGTGCCGTCGATATAGCGCTGCGACAGCGGCAGGCCGGGCCGCTCCGGTTCGATGGTGAAGTGGCCGGCCTGCGGTCCGCCGAGCAGATGGGCGAAGACCGCGGCCGAATCCGGTTCCGGATGGCAGAACCAGGTGACAGTCGCGTCGGGGGTCAGCAGCGCCACCGAGCGCGGACTGGCCAGCATGCTCAGCCGCTCGATGCGCGGCGCGCTGGCACCGGCCAGCCAGGTGCGCCGTTCTTCGAGCAGGAAGGCCAGTGCCCAGGAGACGGCCTCGGTGCTGTCCACCCGGTATTTGGCCAGGCTCTCGCCATCGCCGACCTTGATGCCGACATCGGGGCCGGAAAGCATGCGGAAGGCCTTTTCATCGGTGACGTCATCACCGAAGAACACCGCGGCCGATGCGCCCTCCTGGTGCCGGACGGTATCGAGCGCGACGCCCTTATCCGTCTGGATCACCGCGAGTTCGATAACGGATTTCCCCTCGGTCACCTGTACGCCGACCCAGCAGGACGGGCCCAGCCGCACCGCTTTCAGCGCGCGCAACCCGATTTCCGGACTCGCATTGCGCACATGCAGCGCGACACTGGCCGGTTTGATCTCGACGCTGGCACCGGGATTCTCCGCGGCGATCTGTGACAGACTCGTCTGCACTTCAACCAGCAGTTGTTTGGCATCGTTGTCGATGGCGTGTACGAAACCCACATCGAATTCCGAGCCATGACTACCGATCAGTTGTACCTCGACCGGCAGACGCGACAATGCGGCGAGATCCCGCAGTGCGCGGCCGGAGATAACGGCGGCGGTCGTTCCGGTTAGACCGGCGAGCGCTCGTAGCGCGCTCACCGATTCTCGGTGTGGAAAGGCCTTCGCCGGATCGGACACGATGGGTGCGATAGTCCCGTCGTAGTCCGATGCGACCAAAAGCCGTGGCACGCGCGCGACCGTCGACAGTGCACGGCGAAGTTCCAGTGGCAGATCCTGTGCGCTCACGCATCCAACCTAGTGATCGGAGGAGTTTTTTCAGGGGCACGCGTGACAATACTGTGTTGAATTTGCCGCACCGAAGCGCGCCGTCATGCGTGCGCAGTAATGCGTTAACGCAATGGTCGCCCACCTCCCCGGCGCGCCGCCATGCGTACGGCGCGGTGAGCTGTGGATGTGACCGAAATTACGACGCGCGCACCGGCCTCCGATATCGAAATTGCCTGGTATGCGCTGGTAGTCGAGCCGGGTGATTGCTACTTGGCGCCATTTTCGCCGAGCAGCAGATCGACGGTCAGCTCGAGGCGTTCGGTGACGTCGGTCGCCGATGCGCGCCTGGTCAGCCAGGCCACCAGATTGGACAGCCAGACGTCACTGATGACGCGCGCGATCGCCAGCTGACGTTCGGTGGGTTCACCGTCGTTCATGGCGCGGGCGAAGACCCGATCCATCACCTTGCCGACCCGATCGACCTCAGCGGCCGCCGACGCGTCGGCGAACATGAATGCGCGGGTCATCGCCTCGGTGAGCAATGGATCGCGCTGCATCATCCGGGTGATCTGAGTCAGCAACAGATGCATGCGCTCATTCGGCGTCTGTCCGGCAAGCGGCTTACGTTTGCCCTCGATCTGCTCGAATTCCCGCGACAGCGCGGAGACCAGCAAATGCACCTTGGACGGGAAATACCGGTAGAGCGTCCCGACGGCAACATCGGCGCGTTCGGCCACCGCACGCATCTGCACGGCGTCGTAACCGCCCTTGGAGGCCAGTGCGAGGGTCGCGTCCAGAATTCGCTTACGCCGCTCCCGCTGCGCGGCCGAGCTCAGCTCGTCTTCGCTGAGCGTCGTGACCGTCGCGTTGGCCGACGCTCGCCCTGCCGCATTCGAATCGGCTGGCTGCGATCGGGAGGGACTGGCCATGGATTGAGAGTCCTTTCGCATTCCGGCAACGGGCCTCGGTCGTCTCTTGACTTCCGCCCAGCTAGGATATTAGAACATGTTCTAGGTGTGGGAGTCACGCCGGAAAGGCGGTACGGACTGTGACCATCGCCACCACTGACGAGCATAAAGCCGGTCAGGAGTCGATGCGCGGATGGGCTGGATCGGTGCGTCCGATTGCAACAATGCGGGACGACCCGGCGGACTTCTGGCGCGCCTATTGGCCCGGACTGGCCGACTTCGGGATATTCCGGGTCGCGGTTGCCGAAGCGGACGGCGGCCACGGCGGATCGGTCGCCGACCTCGCGGTATTGGTCGAGCAGGCGGCGCACGACCTGGTCGGCGGGCCGGTGCTGGCCACCGCATTGGCGAATCTGGTCACCGCTGGCGCCCTCGCCGAGGATATGCCGTGTGGTGTCGCGCTCGACTTCGTCGTCGGACCCGTCGCGAGTGTACCGGCCGCATCCGGTGACCTATTGCTCACGGGTGTCTGGGATTCGGTGCTCGGTGCCGCGCCGGGTACCTCGGTGCTGTTGCCGGTGCGCACGCCGGAAGGGTTGCGCTGGTGTGTGATCGGACCCGATGCCGATGGTCTGCGCATCGAGTCGCTCGCACCGGCTGACTCGAGTACGCCACTGGCGCGTGCGCACTGTGCCGAGGTGCGGGTGCCGGCGGAGCGGGTGTTCGAGTCGCCGCACGCCGTGGAAGATCTACTCGCAGTGCTGGTTTCGGCCGAACTCGCCGGTGTGGCGGGTTGGTGCCTGGAGACCGCGGTCGAATATGCCAAGGTGCGTGAGCAATTCGGCCGCAAGATCGGGTCTTTCCAAGCGCTCAAACACATTTGCGCCTGGATGCTGTGCCGCACCGAGCTGATCCGCTCCGTCGCGGCAGATGCCGCGGCGGCGGTCGACGAAGGCGGTGCGGAACTGCCGATCGCGGCCGCGATCGCCGCCGCGATTTCCCTGGACGCCGCGGTGGAGACCGCCAAGGACTGCATTCAGGTGCTCGGCGGCATCGGCTTCACCTGGGAGCACGACGCGCACTTCTACCTGCGCCGGGCCACCGCATTGCGGCAGCTGCTCGGCGGCTCGGCGCGGTGGCGGGCCAGGGTCACCGAGCTGACCCGCGGCGGTCAGCGCCGGACCACCGGTGCGGACCGGATCTTCGCCTCCGCCGCGCAGACAACGCCCCCCGGGGCGGTCGCAGGGTCTGACAGCGGCGTGCCCGAACTGGCCGCCGAGGTTGCCGCGATCGCAGCGCTGCCCGTCGACAAGCAGCGCAATGCGCTGGTCGAGGCCGGACTCGTCATGCCGCACTGGCCGGCGCCGTACGGCCGTGGCGCGAATCCCATGACGGGCCTGGTGATTTCGGAGGAACTGCGCCGCGCGGGGGTGGAGTCACCGGATCTGGCGATCGGCGGCTGGGCGATTCCGACGCTACTGCAGCACGGCACTCAGCAGCAGATCGATCAGTTTGCCTGGCCGACGCTGCGCGGTGAGGTGATCTGGTGTCAGCTGTTCAGCGAGCCGGAGGCCGGTTCGGATCTGGCGGCGCTGCGGACCACCGCCAAGAAGGTCGACGGCGGCTGGGTGCTGCGCGGGCAGAAGGTGTGGACGTCGCTGGGCGACCGGGCGAACTGGGCGATCTGCCTGGCTCGCACCGATCCCGACGCACCCAAGCATCGCGGTATCAGCTATTTCCTGGTCGATATGCGCAGCGCGGGGCTCGAGGTGCGCCCGCTGGTGCAGATCACCGGTGAGGCGCGGTTCAGCGAGGTCTTCCTCGATGACGTCTTCGTGCCGGATGACTGTGTGGTCGGCGCGCTGAACAACGGCTGGAAGATCGCCCGCTCCACCCTGTCGACCGAACGCGTCGCCATGGGTGGCAATGGGATCGGGCCGGTGCTCGAGGAACTCATCGCCAAACTGCCCGCCACCGGGCCGGGCGCCGAGCTTTTGAACGATCGGCTCGGCGGTTTCGTCGCCGATGCCATCGCTGGACTGCTGCTGGAACAGCGCGCCGCGGTGCGGATGCTGGCGGGCGGTGATCCGGGAGCGCAGAGCAGTGTGCGCAAGCTCGTCGGCGTCCGGCATCGCCAGGCGGTTGCCGAATTCGCGGTGGAGACGGCGGGGGCCATCGGTGCGCAGGACTCCGAGGTACTCAAGGAGTTCCTGCTCACGCGCTGTCTGTCGATTGCGGGTGGTACCGAGCAGATTTTGCTGACCGTTGCCGGTGAGCGAATTCTCGGACTGCCCCGCGACGGGGACGGCTAGTCGACGAGGTCGATTGCCAGAAGATCGCCCCACGTCGAAGCGCGGAGCGATACTGAACTTAATTGGAGTAAGCGTGGACTTCACCCGGGACGAGGGCCAGGACGCCGTGGCCGAAGTTGTAGTGAGTTTGCTGGAGCGTGAACCGGCACGCGATATCGAGCTCTGGCCGAGTCTGATCGAGACCGGCCTGCTCTCGCTGGCGCTGCCGGAGCGGTTCGGCGGTGACGGCATGGGCCTGCCGGAGGTCTCGGTGCTGCTGACCGAACTGGCCACCGATGCGGTGGCGGTGCCCGCCCTGCCGACCCTCGGCTTCGGGCTGCTGCCGCTGCTGCCGGTCCTGCCGGACAGCGTCGCCGAGCGGGTCTATCCGGAGGTCGCCAAGGGTGCGGTGCTCACCGCAGCCCTGAGCGAGCCCGCGAATCCCTTCGTCGTCAAACCCGAGACCACGGCCGTCTCCAATGGCGACACCGTGCGCATTACCGGCCACAAGGTGGCGGTGCCGTATGCGGAGCAGGCGCGCTGGCTGCTGATCCCGACGAATTCCGGTATCGCACTGGTGGATTCGGATGCGGCCGGGTTGAACCTGACGCCGACGCCGGTATCCGGTGGCATCCCCGAATGCAGTGTGCGACTCGACCAGGTCGAGATTCCGGCCGAGCAACTGCTGCCGGGCGGCATCGCCGAACTGCACCGCTCGGCCGTCGCTTCGATCGGCGCGACCGCGGACGGACTGCTCAAAGGTGCGCTCGTACTCACCGCCGAACATCTGCGGACCCGCCACCAGTTCAACCGGCCGCTCGCCGAATTCCAGGCTGTCGCCCAGCAGATCGCCGATGTCTATGTCGTCTCGCGAACGTTGCATACCGTCGCCGTCTCGGCGAACTGGGCACTGGCACAGGGCGATTCGACGCCAGCGCACCAGGAGCGCATCGATGACGACCTCGATGTGCTCGCCTACACCGTGGCCTCGGAACTGCCCGCCGCCATGCAGAAATGCCATCACCTGCACGGTGGTCTCGGGGTCGACGTGACCCATCCGATGCATCGCTACTACTCACAGGCCAAGGACCTCGCCCGCTGGCTCGGCGGCGAATCCCTGCGCCTCGACCGATTGGGGGCCAGATGCTCATCGATCTGACCGCGGAGCAGCGCCGGCTACGCGACGAACTGCGTTCCTATTTCGCCGATCTCGTGACTCCCGAGGAGGAGGCCGAGATGGCGGTCAACCGCCACGGTGACGCCTACCGGGCGGTGGTGCGCCGGATGGGCGCGGATGGCTGGCTCGGCGTCGGCTGGCCGAAGGAATACGGCGGCCAGGGCTTCGGCCCGATGGAACAGCAGATCTTCTTCAATGAGGCGGTGCGCGCGGATGTGCCGCTACCGCTGGTCACCCTGCTGACGGTCGGGCCGACGCTGCAGAGCTTCGGCACCGATGCGCAGAAGGCGAAGTTCCTGCCCGGAATCCTTTCCGGCGATATCCATTTCGCGATCGGCTACTCCGAACCGGAGGCGGGCACCGATCTGGCCTCGCTGCGCACGAGTGCGGTGCGTGACGAATCCGGCGACTGGATCGTCAACGGGCAGAAGATCTTCACGACCGGCGCGCATGAGGCCGACTACATCTGGCTGGCCTGCCGCACCGGGTCGGTCGAATCGCGGCACCGCGGCATCACGATCCTGATCGTGGACACCACCGATCCCGGCTACTCGTGGACGCCGATCATTACCTGCGATGGGGCGCACCACACCAACGCGACCTACTTCGACAATGTGCGGGTTCCCGCCGATATGCTCGTCGGCGAGGAGAACCGCGGCTGGCGGCTGATCACCACCCAGCTCAACCACGAGCGGGTGAGCCTGGGTCCGTCCGGCAAGATCGAACAGCTCTACGACCGCGTGCGCGAGTGGGCGCAGCCGCGCGGCGTGCTGGCCCAAAATGACGTACGCCGTTCACTCGGGCGCATCCACGCCATGGTCCGGCTGAACGAATTGCTGAACTGGCAGGTGGCGGCGACCGTCGACGGCGATCAGGCCTCCGTGATCGCCGATGCCTCGGCCACCAAGGTGTACTCGACCGAATCGCTGCAGGAGGCGGGTCGGCTCGCCGAGGAGATCGTCGGGCACTACGGGGATCCGGCCGATCCGGCCACCGCCGAATTGCTGACCTGGCTGGACCGCAGGACCAAGCAGAACCTGGTGGTGACCTTCGGCGGCGGCGTCAATGAAGTGATGCGCGAACTGGTCGCCTCATCCGGTCTGAAACTGCCTCGGGTACCACGATGAATCCCGCGAGATGGACTACAGCAAGGAGCCGCGCGTGCCGGAAACTCTGACTCCGGAAGCGATTACCGCCGCCGCAGAGAAGATCATCGCGGCGGGGGATTGCGCGCCACGCCTCGGGCGTGACCGGGTGAACCAGCCGATGATCAACAACTGGGTGGAGGCGCTCGGGGACAACAACCCGATCTACGTCGACGAAGCGGCCGCCCGCGCCGCCGGATTTCCCGGCACCGTGGCGCCGCCCGCCATGATCCAGGTCTGGACCATGCTCGGGCTCAACGGTTCCCGTGCCGCGGACGATCCCACGAACCAGGTCATCGAGCTGCTGGACAGCGCGGGCTTCACCTCGGTGGTCGCGACCGACTGCCAGCAGACCTACCACCGATACCTGAATGTCGGTGAGCAAGTATCGGTTACCAGCAGGCTGTGCGATATCCGCGGCCCGAAGCGGACCGCGCTCGGCGAAGGGTGGTTCGTCACCTTCGAGATCAGTTGGCGGGTGGGCGACGAGGTGGTCGCCGAAATGCTGTGGCGGCTGCTGAAATTCGCCCCGGGGACCGGTACCGCCGCGAAGGCGCCCGCGGGCGACCGGGTCAAGCCGCTGGTCTCCTGGGATACCGAATTCTTCTGGGAGGGTACGAAAGCCGGTGAGCTGCGGATCCAGCGGCTGCCGGACGGCACGCTGCGGCATCCGCCGATCCCGGCGCTGTGGCAGGACAAATCCGAGCAGACCGACTACGTCGTCGCCGCGGGGCGCGGTGAAGTCTTCAGCTACGTCGTGCATCACGCGCCGAAAGTGCCAGGACGGCAACTGCCGTTCGTCGTCGCGCTTGTCGAATTGGAGGAGGGCGTGCGCATGCTCGGTGAACTGCGGGGCATCGACCCGGCAGATGTGAAGATCGGCCTGCCGGTGCAGGTGGAGTTCGAAAAGCTCGACGACGAGGCCGTGCTGCCGGTCTGGCGGGTGATCGCATGACCTACGTCGAACCCGCCGCCGTGCAGGTCGGGACCGCACTGCCCGAGCTGGTGATTCACGCCGATCCCACGTTCGTGATCAGTACGGCATTGGCCACCAGGGACTTTCAAGATGTGCACCATGACAGGGACAAGGCTGTCGCCCGCGGTTCCAAGGACATCTTCGTCAATATCCTCACCGATACCGGGCTGGTGCAGCGCTTCGTGACCGACTGGGCCGGACCGCGCGCCATCGTCAAATCGGTCGCGCTGCGCTTGGGGGTGCCGCTGTATGCCGGTGACACCCTGACGCTCTCGGGCACCGTCGCCGCCATCGAGGGCGATGACATCCACATCGATGTCGTCGGACGCGACAGCCTCGGTGACCACATCACGGCGAAAGCCGTTATCGCCCTGCGGAGGCCATGATGACCGCTGACAACACCACCGGGATCTCCGGCCGCGCCGCCATCGTCGGCATCGGCGCCACCGACTTCTCCAAGGACTCCGGCCGCAGCGAATTGCGCTTGGCCGCCGAGGCGGTCACCGCGGCGCTGGCCGATGCGGGTCTGACACCCGCCGATGTCGACGGCCTGACCACCTTCACCATGGATACCAATACCCAGGCGGCGGTCGCGCGTGCCGTTGGCATCCCACAGCTGAAGTTCTTCAGCCACATCGGCTATGGCGGCGGCGCGGCCTGTGCCACCATCCAGCAGGCCGCCATGGCGGTCGCCACCGGTGTCGCCGATGTGGTCGTCGCCTACCGTGCCTTCAATGAGCGGTCGGTATCGCGCTTCGGCCAGTTCTCCACCGCACTGGCCACCGCGCCGACCTCCTCGGGTATCGATGCGGGCTGGTCCTATCCACAGGGCCTCGGAACTCCGGCGGCCCAGGTGGCGATGGTCGCCAGGCGCTATATGCACGTCTACGGCGCGACCAGCGCGGACTTCGGCCGGGTCGCCGTCGCCGATCGCAAACACGCCGCGGCGAATCCGGCCGCCTTCTTCTACGGCAAGCCGATCACCCTCGAGGAGCACCAGAATTCCCGCTGGATCGCCGAACCGCTGCATCTGCTCGACTGCTGTCAGGAGTCCGACGGCGGCGTCGCGATCGTGGTCACCAGCGTCGAGCGCGCCCGCGATCTCCCGCAGCGCCCGGCCGTGATCACCGCCGCCGCACAGGGTTCCGGTGCCGACCAGTACGTGATGACGAGCTACTACCGCGACGCCCTCACCGGCCTGCCGGAAATGGGTCTGGTCGGCGACCAGCTCTGGGCCCAGAGCGGTTTGCGCCCAGAGGATATGCAGGCCGCCATCCTCTACGACCACTTCACCCCCTTCGTGCTCATGCAATTGGAGGAGCTCGGCTTCTGCGGACGTGGTGAGGCAAAGGATTTCATTGCCGACGGTGCCATCGAAATCGGCGGGCGGCTGCCATTGAACACCCATGGCGGACAGCTCGGCGAGGCGTATATCCACGGGATGAACGGGATTGCCGAGGCCGTTCGCCAGATTCGCGGTACTTCGGTGAATCCCGTTGCGGGCCTGGAGAACATCCTGGTCACCGCCGGTACCGGCGTGCCGACCTCGGGGTTGGTGCTCAGCGCCAACTGAGTCCGATCGGGCACCGACCGGGTTCATTCGGGTATACCGGTGGATCGGTAGGTTGCAGCGTCACCGGGAGGAGTCTCATGACCGATCGACACCTTGTCGACGTGCATATTCTGCTCGTTCGTGGCCGGGAGGTGCTGCTCAGCAGGCGGCGCAGTGCCGACGAGTTCGATGGGCTGTGGCATCTGCCCGCCGGAAAGCTGGAAGCGGGGGAGTCGGCCACCGCCGGTGCGGTGCGGGAGGCATATGAGGAGGTCGGGGTCGTTATCGACCCGGCGGATCTGCGGCATGTGCATACCGCTCATGTGGTCGGCTCCGGCCGCGAGGCGCGGCTCGGGGTGTTCTTCGAGGCGCTGCGCTGGCGCGGCGAGCCGGTCAACCGGGAACCGGATAAAAGCTATGGGCTGCAATGGTTTCCGTTGGACGCGCTGCCCGATGACTCGATCATCGGGTATCCCGCCGCTGGGCTGCGTGGCTACCTCAGCGGGGTTACCTACAGTGAGCGCGGCTGGTCGCGACGCTAGCCGTCGAGGTGACGGGCAAGCAGCCCGGTGAGTTGATCAACGCTGTCGGCGGTGCCTGCGGGGAGGTGGGCGCGAGCGCCGGCGAAGCGATCGAAGACGGCGCCCTCGATGACCGCGATGAAGTCGGCGGCGGCACCGCTGGGATCGGGGAAGTGCAAGGCGCGGAACAGGTCTCGGGCTCGAACGGTCGAGAATAGGCTGTGCGCGAGTCGATCGTGCAGTTCAGGATCGGCGTGTAGGTCGATGATGAGCGCGTGCCGGACGATCAGGTGATTGCGTCGTTCGACGAGCAGTCGATCGAGCCATATCGCGATGGCACGGGCGACGTCGGTCGCGCTGGCGGCTTCGGATGATTCGAGCTCGGCGGCGGTGAAATCGTCGCGGGAGCGGGTGGTGATCCGGTCCGCAATCGCCTCGATGAGTGCCCGCTTGGTGCGGAAGTAATAGGAGGTCGATCCGGCGGGCAATTCGAGCGCGGTATCGAGGGCGCGGTGGGTGAGCGCTCGAATGCCCTGGGTGGCAATGAGGTCGATGGCGGCATCGACGATCAGTGTGTGCCGGTCGGTTGTGGACATCATCACCTTCTGTGGCGTCCTTCTGCGTCGGTCCTCTACAACTGTAGAGGGCCAGGAGGATGCCGTGCAGAACAACATCACATTGGATGCCGATCAGCTCCGAGCGCGGGCGCGGCTGCTGGAACTGCTCGACCGGCGCGGCCATCCGCTGAAGCGGCATCGCGGCGCCTACCTGCACGGCCGACCAGGCCGCGGCAAAACCATGCTGATGGACGATTTCTTCGCGAGCGTGTCATCGAATCGCAAGCGCCGCTTCCACTTCCACAGCTTCTTCGCCGAATTGCACACCGCGGCACATGAGTCGGGCTCCATCGACAAGGCCATCGACACCCTACTCGGCAATGCCGAACTGGTCTGCTTCGACGAATTCCATGTGCACGATATCGGCGATGCGATGCTCATCGCCCGCATGCTCGACGCGCTCTTCGCCCGCCACATCGTGCTGGTGGTGACCTCGAACTATCCGCCGGAGCAGCTGCTGCCCAATCCGCTGTTCCACGATCGCTTCCTGCCGACCATCGCGCGCATCGTCGGGCACCTGGATGTCGTCTCGGTCGATGGTCCACTCGACTACCGCAGGCGCGGCGGTGCGGATACCGCCTTCGCGGGCGGGCGCTACCTCGTGTGCGACGCGGACAGCCCGACAGCTCCTGCTCTCCGGGAGGCGGCCTCCGGCGTCGATATTCCGGTCGGCACCCGCATGATCCGCGCCCGCGCCGTCGATGATGCCGCGCTCGTCATCGACTTCACCGCCCTGTGCGGCACCGCAACGGCCGCCGCGGACTACGTCGAGTTGGCGCGCCGCTTTCAACGGTGGACCCTGCGCGACGTGCCACCCCTGCGCGAGGTCCCACCGGACTGGGCCATGCGCTTCGTCAACCTGATCGACGTGCTCTACGACGCGGATCGCGAACTCACCCTCGCGGCCCGGGTGCCGCTATCGGACCTGGTGGCCGACGTTGCCGGCGTCCCCGATATCACGCGGACCGAAAGCCGTCTCGGCGAACTCCATCAGCCCGAATCCGTCGCGATCGGCTAGCACCGTACACGATCGAAGTGGCGCTATCGTCGATTAAGAGGAGGCGATCGGAAGTATTCGATTCCATCTCGAGCCGACCACTCGGCATGTAACTATGTGCCTGTTCAGAGCTTTACTCAGATGTGGTGGTAGCAGGTGGTTAGGGCGGGAGCGCCGATAACGCGCGTGATCGTGCTGATCACGCTGCTGGCGTGTGCCGCGATCGCGCTGCGCGGCCACATTCCCGGGGCGCATGCCTCCGGTGACCACCGCACCGTGCCCTCGGCCATCTCGGTGGTGCTGATGCCGGTGCTGCTCACCGTATCGGTCGTGATCCTGATCGCCGGGGTGATCGCCAGTCAGCACCGGCTGCCGCTGGCCATGCCGGAGGTGGACCGTGATTCCGAGCGCGGACACGGACGTCTGGGCCGGGTCGGCCTGCTGATCCTGGCCGCCCTGGCGGTGGGTTCGCTGATCGTCGCGGCCGCATCCGCGGTCTTCTTCGTCGGTTTCGGGCGCGAGGGCGAGCCGGTGCCGTCCTCGGTGCCGCGAGACGGCTCGGGCCGCACCACCGAGCAGGTCATCACCACCGCGCCGACCCCCGATGCCGCGCCGACCCCCCATCTCGGCGGCACGGCGATGCTAGTGGCCACCATTGCCGCGATCGCGCTGGTCGGTGCCGCACTGGCCGGGGTGATCGCGGTCGCGATGGCGGGTCAGCGCAAGCAGCGTCCCGCAGCGCCACCGCTGCCCCCCACCGCGCCTACGGTTGCGGGTTCGCTGGCCCGAGCGGCCGAGATGGGCCTGGCCGCGATGAACGCGCCCGGCCAGGATCCGCGTGAGGCCATTATCGCCTGCTATGTCGCGATGGAACGCGGCCTGTCCTTCGATCGCGCGGCCGCGCCACTGGCCTCCGATACCCCCATGGAAGTGCTGGCCCGCGCCTTCGAACGCGGCGCACTGCACGACGCATCCGCCAGGGAACTGGTCGCGCTGTTCGAGGAGGCCAGATTCAGTCCGCATTCGATGCTGGAGTGGCAGCGGATGCGGGCCGAACAGCTGCTGCGCATCGTTTTGGCGGATCTGCAGGGGGAGATGGTATGAATCGCGCGATCGTATTCGGTGCGCTGATCATCATCGTGCTGATCGAGTTGATCACGCTCGGCCGGGCGCGGGGCGCATTGCTGATCGCCGCCGGAATCCCGGTGGCGCTGGTCATGATTGCGCTGATCTGGTCGCTGTCGAGCAGGTCCGGCCCGAGGGCCGATGCGGAGCAGGACTACATCGAGAACGGCCCCGCGGAAATGCTGCGGCACTGGCATGCCAGGGCGGAAATGCTCGCCGACCGCGCGGACGGCACCAGAGCCGACTGGGATCGGCACCTGCGTCCGCTGCTGGCCAAGGAGTTCGAGTTGTCCACCGGACTGCGGGTCGCCAAGAACCGCAAGGCGACCGAGGCCGCCGGGATACTGCAGTTCGGCCCGGAATTATGGCTCTGGGTGGATCCGGCCAATTCGGCGCTGCGGGATCAGACGACGCCCGCACCCGGGCGGGCGGCACTGGACGAAATCCTGCGCCGTCTGCAGAGAATGTAAGTGCCCCGCCATGAGCGGTCGGGCCCGGAGGAGGCGGGGTCCCGATCATGCGCAATTGAATACGGCCGAAAGAGAATGGGTTGAGGCAAGTGCGAGTAGACAAATGACGATGCCGATGGACGCAACCATCCAGCGCAGCGAGGCGGTACTGCGGGAACTGTCCCGAGTGATCGTCGGCAAGCGGGATGAGTTGCAGCTGATCATGATCGCCGTGCTCTCCGGCGGTCACATCTTGATCGAGGACCTGCCCGGCCTCGGCAAGACGCTCATCGCCAGGTCCTTCGCCGCCGCGCTCGGCCTGGACTTCACCCGCGTGCAGTTCACGCCCGACCTGTTGCCCGCCGACCTGCTCGGCTCCACCATCTACGACATGTCATCGGGCCGTTTCAATTTCCGGCGCGGTCCGGTGTTCACCAATATGCTGCTGGCCGACGAGATCAACCGCACGCCGCCGAAGACGCAGGCCGCGCTGCTGGAGGCAATGGCCGAGGGGCAGGTCAGCATCGATGGCGAGACTTTCCTGCTGCCGCAGCCTTTTATCGTGCTCGCCACGGATAACCCGATCGAATACGAGGGCACCTATCCGCTGCCCGAAGCGCAGTTGGACCGGTTCGCGATGCAGCTGCGGCTGGGATATCTGTCGGAGAACGATGAACGGCAGATGATCCGCCGCCGCCTCGAGCGCGGTTCGGCGACACCGCAGGTGGTCCAGGTGGTGGATGCGAACGGGCTGATGGAGATGCGGCAGTCGGTCGAGTTCGTCACGGTGCATCCGGATGTGGTCAGCTATGTGGTCGCGCTCGCGAGTGCGACGCGCGGGCATCCGCAGGTCGAGGTGGGCGCGAGCCCGCGGGCCGAACTCGATCTGGTGCAGATGTCGCGGGCCCGCGCACTGCTGCTCGGACGCGACTATGTGATTCCGGAAGATGTCAAGGCGCTGGCCGTTCCGGCGATGGCGCACCGGATCACCCTGCGTCCCGAGATGTGGGTGCGTCGGATCCGCGGCGAGGACGTGATCACCGAATTGCTGCGCCGTCTGCCGGTTCCGCGCGCATCGGTGACCTGATGCGGGGCAGGACATGACCCAGCCAGGTGTTTCCCAGCCGGATGCGACGGAGTCGGGCGGGATGCAGCCGGGAGCGCCGCAGTCCGGCGGGATCGAACCGGACGCCGTTATCCAGGGGATCGCGGCGGCCCGGGCCTATGACGCGCGGCGGCCGGGCCGCGACGAGCCGATGGCGGGCGGTGCGCGGCACAGGGATATCAGCACGTCGGTCGAGGCCGAATTGCGCTGGCGCCCGGCCCCATTGGTGTTCATGCTGGCGGTGGCCGCGGCCGTCGCGCTGGTGCTCGCGCTGGTACTCGGCCGCTGGCAGCTGGTCGTATTCGCGGCCCCGCTGCTCGGTGTGCTCGCCACCGCGCCATGGCAGCAGTCGACGACCCGGATCCTGGTCGACGGCGGCGGCACGCTGCGCTGCTTCGAGTCCGAGGAGATCGTGACGACTATCGTCGCCTTCGTCGAATCGGGCCATGCACTGCTGCGGCTGACTGTGGAGAAGTCCGCGGGCCTCGCAATCGAAACCGAGGAGGCGATCGATTCCGGGACGGCACCCGCCGGGCTGCGGCTGGCCCTGATGGCGGACCGCTGGGGTCGCTATCCGCTATCGGTCCGGGTCTCCGCGCTCAGTCCGGCGGGTCTGTCGGTCGCGACCGCGGTGCTGCCGGCGGGTCAGCTCTTCGTCTATCCGATCACCGACCCGCAGCGAATGAAGTTGCCGCGCACCGAACTTCCCGAACGGCTCGGCACCCACCTCACTCGCAAGCACGGTCCGGGCGTCGAGTACGCCGATATCCGCGCCTACGCGCCCGGTGATCAGCTGCGAATCGTGAACTGGCCGGTCAGCGCCCGGCGCGGGCGGCTATACGTCACCGAGCGGCTCACCAACCGATCCGCGGATGTGGTTGTGCTCGTCGACACTTCGCAGCAGGCACCGGGTCCGGCCACCGACTCCCTGGAACTGTCGGTGCGCGGTGCGGCGCAGGTGGTGCAGTCGACGCTGCAGGCGGGGGATCGCACCGCGGTGGTCTGCCTCGGCCAGTCCCCCCGCTGGCTGCGCCCCGATATCGGGCGGCGGCAGTTCTATCGGATCGTGGACACCGTCCTCGATGTCGGCGACGAGCACATCCCGACCACCGGCACCCTCGCCCCACACGCCGCCGTCCCACTCGGTGCCATCGTCGTCGCCTTCTCCACCCTGCTCGACACCCAATTCGCCCTCGCCCTCATCGACCTGCGCAAGCGCGGCCATGTGGTCGTGGTGGTAGACGTACTGCGCGGCACCCCCTTCCAGGAAGAGCTCGACCCAACCCTCGCCAGAATGTGGAATCTGGAGCGCGCCTCGATGTATCGAGATATGGGCACCGTCGGCGTGGACATCGTCGCCTGGACCGAAGACGCCCGCCTGGACCAGGTAATGCGACTGATCCCCGAGCACCGCCGAACAGTACGGGTACGCCGATGATCCGATTCCTAGCAATCCTCTCCGGCGCCCTACTGGTCACCTCGATAACCCTGCTGACCCCCTGGGCAGGCCTCCCCGCAGTCCTACTCGTAACCGCAGGCTGGTGGTTCCGCCTCCCCGCCGTCGCCGCAGTCCTCCTGGCAATCGGCGTACTAGCCGCCGCCGACACCGGCGTACTAGCCGCCGCAGCAACAGGATTGGTGGCAACGGCCTACCTCCTCAACACCGCCACCGTCTCCGCCCCCGCGGGCGTAGTCCCAACCACCGTCCCCTCGGTAATCGGCGCAGTAGCCTTCGCAACCGTCGCCGTATGTGCGGCACTGCTCCCCCTACACCTGGCCTGGGTCCCGATCGCCGCACCGATCCTGATAGTCCTCCTGTACGCCTTGGTACTCCAAGGCCTAACCACCAAACGCCGCCGTACCAACAACACTCCCCACCCCACCTAAACCATCCCTCGAGAATGCACTGATGCAGGCCCTTCTCGGCGTTTGCCTACACCAGCGCATGGTGATCAACCGTCCAGCTGGGGCAGGACGAAATGTCGCAGCTGGTCGCCTGCCTCGGCATGGAAAGTCGTGCAACGCAACCACAGCCAGTCCTCGCGCTGGAAGCTGCGGGCCTGCCTACGCAAGCTGCGGAAGACAAAGCCGGGTACGTCACCCGTCGCGCCCAGCACCGCCCCCAGCAAACCCCTGTACAGCAGCCTCTCCGGGACAGGCATTCCCCGAGAAGTCGGTGCCGAACGACAGGCCCCACCGCAGCCCAACCACCCAACACCCGCCGAGAATGCACTGATGCAGGCCTCACTCGACGTTTGCCTACACCAGCGCATGGTGATCAACCGTCCAGGTGCTGGAGGGGCAGGGGCGAAATGTCACCGCTTTTGCCTGCTTCGATATGGAAAGTCGTGCAACGCAACCACAGCCAGTCTTCACGCCGAAAGCTGCGGGCCTGCCTACGCAAGCTGCGGAAGACAAAGCCGGGTACGTCACCCGTCGCGCCCAGCACGGCCCCAGCAAAACCCCTGTACACCCCCCCTTCCAGGACAGGCGGCCCCTCGAGAAGTCCGTGCAGGACCACAGGACCCACCGCAGCCCGCCCCCGCATCCGCATCCGCATCCGCCGAGAATGCACTGATGCAGGCCCCACTCGACGTTTGCCTACACCAGCGCATGGTGATCAAACGTCCAGGCGACGCGGCCCCAGTGCAGCACCCATTTCCAGGACCGCTACCCCGAGAAGTCAGTGCATTACAACAGAACCCACCGCAGCCCACCCCACATCCGTCGAGAATGCGCTGATGCAGGACCCTTCTCGGCGTTTACCTGCATCAGCGCATGGTGATCAACTGTCCAGGCGGGCTCAGGTGAAGCGGAGGGTTACGTCGGCGAGGACGGGGGCGTTGTCGCGTTCGGGGGCTGTGGCGGAGATGAGGAGTTCCCCTTCGGTGCGCCAGATTTGGGTGCGGATTGTTTCGCCGGGGTATAGGACGCCGGCGAAGCGGGCGCGGAAGCCGGTGACGCGGGTTGCGTCCGAATCGAGGACTGCGTCGGTGGCGGTTTTGCAGACGATGCCGTAGGTGCAGAGGCCGTGCAGGATGGGGTTGGGGAAGCCTGCGGCTCGGGCGAATTCGGGGTCGGAGTGCAGGGGGTTGCGGTCGCCGCACATGCGGTACAGCAGGGCCTGCTGGGGGAGGGTTGGGGTGGTGACGTCGAAATCCGGGGTGCGGGTGGGGAGTTCGGCTTTCGTGCTCGGGCCGCGTTCGCCGCCGAAGCCGCCCTCGCCCTTCGCGAAGATGGATGAGCGCGCGGTCCAGAGGGGTTCGCCGTCGGAGCCGGTGACGGTCTGCTCCTGCACGACAACGGCGGCGGAGCCTTTATCCCACAGTTCGGTAATGCGTCCGGTGCTGGTGGCCTTGCCGGCGGCCGGAATCGGGCGATGCACCTCGACCTCCTGGTGGCCGTGTACCACCTTCGCGAGATCGATATCGATGCCAGGGAACTTGACCTTCGGCGGTTCGGTGTCGTGGAAGGTGGCCGCGACGGTCGCGAAGGTCGGCAGCACCTGCGGGGTGCGGTCGTCGAGGTAGCGCAGTTCGGCCGCATCGGTCCAGCGCGTGCCCGCCCCGAGTCCCAGCTGGTACAGCTGCACATCCGACGGCGTCCAGGCGAACTCCCGGCTGGGCAGTTCCGCGCCGAGGGCGATATTCGGATCGATGGGCATCGAGTTCTCCTTGTGAATGCTTGTGGACAGATTCATCTGCCCGGTGCGGCCGGTCCTGGTCGGATGTGGTCCGGCGAGGTGGCCTGCGGTTCGTCGCGCACGGGGACGGTTGCCTCGAATCGATCCTGCGGCGAGCGCATCCGCGTGGGCAAGGGGGCGTCCGCTCGGTGAGACGCCCCCTCGGTCGCTCACGCCTCGGCGGCAGCCTCGGCCGACGGTCGCTTCTTGCGTTCGGCGATATCCAGCACCGCGAGATAGCCGAAGGTGATCGCGGGGCCGATGGTGGCGCCCGGGCCCGCGTAGGTGTGGCCCATCACCGGGGTCGCGCTATTGCCGGAGGCATACAGACCCTCGATCACGGTGCCGTCCTCGCGCAGCACCCGACCGGCGGTATCGGCGACCAGACCACCCTTCGTACCCAGGTCACCGGGCACGATCTTGGCCGCGTAGTACGGACCCTGCACCAGCCCCGCAAGGCAGGGGTTGGGCTTCACCGTCGGATCGCCGTAGTAGCGGTCGTAATGGCTGTTGCCGCGGCCGAAGTCTTCGTCCTTACCGGTCTCGGCGAACTTGTTGAACCGCTCGACGGTCGCCGCCAGACTGTCCGCGGGCACGCCGATCTTGGTGGCCAACTCCTCGAGGCTATCGGCCTTGACAATGAGGTCGTTTTCCATCCAGCGGGACGGAAACCGCTGACCAGGCTGCAATCCGGCGAAGATGTAGCGGTTCCGGTAGCGCTGGTCGAAAACCAGCCACGCGGGGATATTCGCGCCCGGACCTTCACCCTGCCCATATTCGCCGCCGTACATGGTGTGCACAGCCTCGACGTAAGGAGCGGACTCATTTCCGAATCGCTTGCCGTCGGCGTTGACCATGATGGTGCCGGGCAGATTCCGCTCGGCCAGTGCGAACCAGGGCTTACCGCCCTTGAAGATGGTCGGCCCCCACCAGGAATCCTCCATGAAGCCGACCGCGGCGCCCACATCCATGCCCGCATTGATGCCGTCGCCGGTGTTGGCGGCCGCACCGGTGGTCCACTCGGTGGTGATGGGCTGGCGCTGGTACTTGGTGCGCATTTCGGCGTTGTGCTCGAAACCGCCGCTGGCCAGCACCACCCCGTACTTGGCGGTGAACCGCACCGGCTCGCCGTTGTGCTCGGCCTCGACGCCGGTGACCACGCCGTCTTCCACAATGAGCTTGGTCAGCGGAGTGTTCAGCAGCAGCGGCACATTCGCATCCAGGAGCCCCTTGCGCATGGCGGCGATAATGGCCTGCCCCATGCCGAGGATGTGCTTACCGGTCCACTTGGCGAAATAGGTGCGGGCGCCGACTCGCATCGCCCGCATAATGCCCTTCGGGTGGCGGCGGATCAGATTGAGCCGCACGAAATCGGCCTGCATGACGACCACATTCAGCGGAGCCTTGGCGTACGGCGGTTCCAGATTGAACCGCTCCTCGCCGAGGACCTTGGCGTCGAACGGCGCGGGTTCGCACGAGCGTCCAGCGCCGAGGCCGCCCGGAGCCTCCGGGTAGTAGTCGGAGTAGCCGGGCACCCACTTCATCTTCAGCGGCGTGTGGTCGAGGACGAAGTCGAAGGCCTCCGCACCGCGGTCGATGTAGGTGTCGATCCGGTCCTTCGGCACCACGTCACCGATGATGCTGTGCAGGTAGGTGCGCGCATCCTCACGGTCATCGGGACGGCCGGACGCCGCGAGCGCCTTGTTACCGGGGATCCACACACCGCCACCCGAGCGCGCGGTCGACCCGCCGTAGTGCGCGGCCTTCTCAATGATCACCGCACTCAGTCCATGGTGGGCTGCGGCGAGGGCGGCGGTCATACCTGCAGCACCACTGCCGACCACCACCACGTCGTAGCTCTGTGGATCATTAACCGGATCAGTCATGTAGAACACGTTATAGAATGGGGGCGCATTTGGTCTATGTTGAGTGGCAGAAGACTTGCTCGGCGTTCCATTCGTCGAGAAAACTTGTTTCAGTTTCTGACCGGAGTGATGTACATGGGCCTCGAATGGGACCTGGCCGCCGACGTGGTCGTCGTCGGATTCGGCGCCGCGGGTGCGGCGGCCGCGCTGGAAGCGACGGATGCGGGTGCGCAGGTGCTGGTGCTGGAGCGCTTCACCGGTGGCGGCGCATCGGCACTGTCCGGCGGCATCATCTACGCGGGCGGCGGCACATCGGTGCAGCACGAGGCGGGTGTGCGCGATACACCGGAGCAGATGCTGGCCTATCTCGAGCGTGAAGTCGGCACCGCCGTCACGCCCGAGACGCTGCGGCGATTCGTCGCCGAGAGCCCCGCGATGATCGAATGGCTGAAGGGGCACGGGGTGCCGTTCGAGGCGTCGCTGTGTCCGTACAAGACGTCGTACCCCAATGACAGCTACTACCTCTACTACTCGGGCAGTGAGGTCTCCGGTTACGGGCGCGAGGTCGCGGTGCCCGCCCAGCGCGGACACCGCGTCAAGGGCAAGGGCACCTCGGGTAAGCAGCTCACCGGTCCACTGGCCGCCTCGGCCGCGCGGCGCGGGGTTCGGGTGGAAACCCTCACGCAGGCAACCCGATTGATCGTCGATGACAACGGCACGGTGATCGGCGTCGAATGCGAGACCCTGCGCGACGCCCCGGGAGCGGTCCGGGACCGCTACGCCCGGATGGCGAAAATCGCGGCCAAGCCCGGCATCTACTACCCGCCGCTGCGTAAGGCGCTGGAGCATCGGCTGGCGAAGCTGGATCGCCGCTACCGCACCACGATTCGGATCCAGGCACGCCGTGGTGTGGTGCTCAGCGCGGGCGGGTTCATCGCGAATCGGGACATGCTGCGCGAATACGGCCCGCGCTACCGCGGGGGACTCGCACTCGGCACGACCGGTGATGACGGCAGCGGGATCCGGATGGCCCGGCAGGTCGGTGCCGCGACGGATCGGATGGGGAATATCTCGGCGTGGCGGTTCATCCTGCCGCCCAGCGCTTTTACCGGTTCGGTACTGGTCGACGCGGACGGCCGCCGGGTCATCGATGAGACCCGCTACGGTGCCGCGGTCGGCCACGCGTTGATCACCGAACACGACGGCAAGGGCTGGCTGCTCGCCGACGACAAGCTCATGCGGACCGCGATCGGACAGATCCGGACGCAGTCGGCCTGGTTCCAGCGCGGGCAGTTCGAGGCGATGCGGCGGACCGCGGTGCGCGGCGCGACCCTGGACGCCGTCGCGGCGAAGGCCGGTATCAATGCCGACGGGCTGCGTGCCACCGTCGCCGAGCACAATGCCGCCATCGAGAACGGCGCGCCCGATCCGGTCGGCAAGCCCGCGGAGTTCACCAAAACTGTGGGGGCCGGGCCGTTCTGGTTGTTGGACGTGGGTATCAAGCCGAGCGTCATCAACCCGTGCCCGATGCTCACCCTCGGCGGCGTGGTCGTCGACGAGAGCACCGGAGCCGTGCAATCGAATGCCGGAACCGATATTCCCGGCCTGTTCGCGGCCGGGCGGACCGCGGTCGGTATCTGCTCGGACTCCTACGTCAGCGGATTGTCCCTGGCCGACTGCATTTTCTCCGGTCGGCGTGCGGGCAGGTTCGCGGCAGGTGCCGACGCGCTTTCGCGGGCAGCCGTGCCCGAAGCGACAACAGTGGAAGGAAGTTAGCGTGCTGTCCGATGCGGTACGAATCGAATTGGCCGATGAACTCGACGTCGCCGAGCGCGACCGGGTCGGCATCGAACCCCTCATCGCCAGGCATCCCGATATCGATGTCGTGGACGCCTATGAGATCCAGCTGATCAATATCCGGCGCAAGCTCGACAATGGCGCGAAGGTGGTTGGGCACAAGGTCGGGCTGTCCTCGCTCGCCATGCAGCAGATGATGGGTGTCGACGAACCCGACTACGGTCATCTGCTCGCGGATATGCAGGTATTCGAGGATGTTCCGGTCGAGACCTCGCGCTATCTGATCCCCCGGGTGGAGGTCGAGGTCGGCTTCATCCTCGGCGCGGATCTGCCCGGTGCCGATTGCACCGAGGCCGATGTGCTCGCCGCGACGGTCGCATATGCGCCGTCCATCGAGCTGATCGATTCGCGGATCAAGGATTGGCAGATCGGGCTGGCCGACACCATTTCCGATAACGCGTCCTCGGCCGGTTTCGTGCTCGGTGCGGAACGAGTCGCGCCGAAAGACATTGATATCAAGGCCATCGACGCAGTGCTCACCCGCAATGGCGAGGTGATCGCCGAGGGCCGCAGCGATGCCGTGCTCGGCGATCCGGTCATCGCGGTGGCCTGGCTGGCCCGCAAGGTGGCCAGTTTCGGGGTGCGGCTGAAGGCGGGCGACATCGTGCTGCCCGGCTCCTGCACCCGCGCCATCGACGCCCGTGCGGGTGATTCGTTCCATGCCGAGTTCGCCGGACTCGGTTCTGTCCGTTTGCAATTCAAATAGGAGGCTGGCCGTGTCCGAAACGGGGACCGTCACCGCCGCGATCGTCGGATCCGGCAATATCAGCACCGATCTGCTGTACAAACTGCTGCGCTCCACCACGGTGGAACCGAAGTGGATGATCGGAATCGACCCGGAGAGCGAGGGTTTGAAGCGCGCCCGCGGGCTCGGGCTGGAGACCTCGCACGAGGGCGTTGACTGGTTGCTCGCGCAGTCGGAACTGCCCGATCTCGTCTTCGAGGCGACCTCGGCGTATGTGCATCGCGCCGCGGCACCCAAATATGCCGAGGCCGGGATCCGCGCGGTCGACCTCACCCCCGCCGCCGTCGGGCCCGCGGTCGTGCCGCCGGTGAACCTGGTCGGTGCGAATCTCGATGCGCCGAACGTCAATATGATCACCTGCGGTGGTCAGGCCACCATTCCGATCGTCGCGGCGGTATCGCGCGTGGTGCCGGTGCCCTACGCCGAGATCGTGGCCTCGGTATCGTCGGTCTCCGCCGGACCGGGCACCCGCGCCAATATCGATGAGTTCACCAAGACCACCTCGCGTGGTGTGGAGACGATCGGCGGCGCGCAGCGTGGCAAGGCGATCATCATTCTGAACCCGGCCGAACCGCCGATGATCATGCGCGACACCATCTTCTGCGCAATTCCGGAAGATGCCGATACCGATGCGATCGCCGATTCCATCCATCGGATGGTCGAGGACATCCAGAAGTACGTGCCCGGCTACCGGCTGCTGAACGAGCCGCAGTTCGACCCGCCGTCGGTGGTTTCCGGTGGTATGGCGAAGGTTTCGGTCTTCGTCGAGGTCGAGGGCGCCGGTGACTTCCTGCCGCCGTACGCGGGCAACCTCGACATCATGACCGCCGCCGCCACCCAGGTCGGCGAGGTCATGGCACAGCAGATTCTGTCGGCCCGGGTGTAAAGGAGCCTTCGATATGGTCTATTCAGCAGAACTCGACATCCGCGTCACCGATACCTCGCTGCGCGACGGCTCGCACCACAAGCGCCACCAGTTCACCGCCGACGATGTGCGCAATATCGTCACCGCGCTGGACGGCGCCGGTGTGCCGGTCATCGAGGTGACCCACGGCGATGGACTCGGCGGCTCATCGTTCAACTACGGCTTCTCGCACACTCCCGAGCAGGAGCTGGTCAAGATCGCGGCGGAGACGGCCAAGCAGGCCAAGATCGCGGTGCTCATGCTGCCCGGCGTCGGCGTCAAGGAGGACATCAAGATCTCCCAGGACAACGGTGCCTCGATCTGCCGCATCGCCACGCACTGCACCGAGGCGGATGTGTCGATCCAGCATTTCGGTCTCGCGCGCGAGCTGGGACTGGAAACCGTCGGCTTCCTGATGATGTCGCATACCCAGCCGCCGGAAGCGCTGGCCAAGCAGGCCCGCATCATGGCGGACGCGGGTTGCCAGTGCGTCTACGTGGTGGACTCCGCGGGTGCGCTTGTGCTCGAGCAGGTTTCGGACCGGGTCGCCGCGCTGGTCGCCGAACTCGGCGATGATGCCCAGGTCGGCTTCCACGGGCACGAGAACCTGGACCTGGCTGTTGCCAACTCCGTCTACGCCGTTCGCGCGGGCGCGAAGCAAATCGACGGCAGCGCACGGCGATTCGGCGCTGGCGCGGGCAATACCCCGGTCGAGGCATTCGTCGGCGTCTGCGACAAGCTCGGCATCAAGACCGGTATCGACTTCTTCGCGATCGCCGATGCGGCCGAGGACGTGGTCCGCCCGGTCATGCCGCAGGAATGCCTGCTGGACCGCCAGGCACTGATGATGGGCTACGCGGGCGTGTACTCCAGCTTCCTCAAGCACGCCGAACGTCAGGCCGAACGCTACGGCGTCTCCGCCGCCGAGATGCTGGTCCGCGCAGGCAAGCGCAAACTCGTCGGCGGCCAGGAGGACCAGCTGATCGATATCGCCCTCGAACTCCAGCGCGAGGCCACCGTCTCCGCCTGACCCAGACCGCAAGGCCGCGACCGGTCCCCAACTGGTCGCGGCCTTTGCGTGGGGTGCCGCATATCCAGTGGGTACCGCGCACAGGCTGCAACTTGCGCGCGGTACTCAGTAGATATGCGTCGGTCGCTGGCCGGGTGGGTGAACATTGGAATTTTGGGGTCGCGGGTGGTGGGGGAATCGGAGACTATGAGGCGTGATCTGTCCGCATTGCAATGCGAATCTGTTGCGCAAGGAGCGTGGGGGGCGGCGCTGTTCGACTTGTAAGCGGGAGTTTGCGCTGGAGCCGAAGGAAAGTCCGTTCGGGCTGCACGATATTCGGATGCGCAAGCTGGCCGAGCGGCTCGGGGACGGGCGGGGCCTGCGGTATACCTTGACGCAGCTCTGGTATGCGGCGGGGCGCAAGAAGGTTCCGGATGCGCTGCAGGTGTTCAAGCGGGTGCGCATCGGGGTTTCGGTGGCCATTGTGGTGGTGGCCTTCTTCCTGATGGTCAGTGGCGCGGCACCGGCGGGGGTGGTGATTCTGCTCGGTGCGCTGGTGCTGGCGCTGGCCATTGTCGGTCTACAGTCGGCGCGGCCCTGGTTCCTGAGCCGGGCCTCGGTCCGAATGCCGGTGTCGTACGCGGTCTTCCGGCGGGATGTGATCGGCCGGTGGGCCCCGATCTACCACGGTCCGCCGCCCGGCTCGGTGGACGAATCGCTGGTGAAACCACCCGCCGTGCAGCGGCCCCGATTCGCCGTGCTGTGCCCGGATGCGAGCGTGCTGGCCTGCCTTGCTGCGAACGAGGTATCGCGGACCTGGGATATGGCCCTATCGGATCGCATCGATCGGCTGCCACCGGATGTGCCGGTGATCGTGCTGCACGATGCCAGTCTGGCCGGTGTCGCCCTGGCCGGACAGGCTCGCGCGGCGCTCGGTACCCGGGTCGTGCCGGTCGGTCTGTGGCCGCGCGCGGTACTGGCCAATGCGTCGGCGCTGCGGCTGCGTGAGCCTCGACCGCCGGAGTCCGATACCGCATTTCTGCGCGGGGAAGCGCTCTCGGCGGCGGAGATCGAATGGCTCGCCGAAGGGTGGTGGTCGCCGATCGCCGCGATTGCGCCGGCGAAACTGCTCGCGGTGCTGGAACGGGCGGTCGAGCGGGTCGAGGATGCGGCCGATCCGGAGCGGCGGCGCGCCCGCGAGATAGGTTTCCTCACGTGGCCGGCCGGGTGAAACCGCATATGCTCGATCGGCTGCTGCGCATCGCCGCCGAGCGAGCCGCCGCGCCGAGCGGTATCCGATTCACCGAGCGCCAGCTCTATTACGAGGTGTGCCGAATCCTCACACCGGTGCATCGGCTCCCACGGCGCTTCGCATTCACGGTCCCCGCACCGCTGAGCTACGCGTCCTTTCGCACCGCGCTCGACCGCCACGGCGAGCTGCCGGGCCTTTTGACGATCGCGCCACCGGAGGCCACCCGAGCCGGACGGCACACACCCGAACCGGACCTGTTCGACTACGGCCTACCGCGGCTGCTCGTCTGCGAATCGGACGCAATCGCACAAATGCTGCGCGCCAACGGATTACCGATGGAATCCGCATGTCCGGTACTCAGCGCAGCCGAACTCCCCCTCGATCCCGGCATCGCAGGCATGCTCGCAAGCGTGCGGGGCACCATCTATCTGCTACACGATGCGAGCACCACCGGACTCACCTTCCCAGCGCGGCTCAGGGAACTGACCGAAATCCCCGACGGCGTGCGAGTTGTCCCCTTGGGCCTACGCCCGCGCCAGGCAGGCACACTACACCTGCTTCATGTCCGTGGGTTGGTGCCGAACACGTTTGCGGCGCAGGTGGATTCGATGAAACGTGCACAGTTGTGCCGCGGCCCAGCGTTGAGCGCCGAGGCGGCACAGATGGATCAGTGCCAGCGCGAAGAGCCGGACTGCGATCCTGGGGCGAACGCGATAGCGGCGCAGGTGGATTTGTCCGGACGTGCACGGTTGCGCTGTGACCCAGCGCCGGGCGCTGAGGGGGCGCAGGTCGATTCGTACGAGCGCGAAGAGTTGGACGCCCCGGCGCCGAGCACGTTTCTCGAGCACGTGGGTCCGACGCAAAGTACACAATTGCGCCGCGGCCGGGCATCCAGCGCTGAGGCGGCTTCGTGGGAACGCGAAGAGCCCTATGGCGACCCTGCACTGAGCGCGATCGTGGCGCAGCTGGATTCGCGGGAACGCGCATGGCTGCGCCGCGGCCGGTACATCGAGGTCGCGGCAGTGCGCCCGGTCTCGCTGCTGCGTACCGTCCACCGCCTCGTCCGTGAGGTCCGCCCACCCCGATCCACCTTCACCGAGTTACGCCGCGCCCGAAAAGCAGGCTTCCTGACCTGGCCCGCCGCATGAGTTTCCATGCCGCCGTAGGGCAGCAGGGTGTGCTGGCGAACAGTCGATCAAGGGGAGGATATCGCTGTGGCACGGGCGCTGGATCGAGCGCGGCGTCGCCGGTGTGGTGGCGCTGTGCATCGCTTGGTTCGCGGGGTGCGCATGCCGACTACGCGTGCTACTGGTGTGCACCGCGCACGGCACGCGGGCTTGCTCATGTGAGTTGCCGCATGAGTTTCCACGCCATCATGGGTCAGCAGGGTGCGTTGGCGACCGGTCGATCGTGGGGAGCATGTAACTGTGGCATGGCCGCTGGATCGAGCGGGACGCCGCCGGTGTGGTGGCGCTGTGCATCGCTTGGTTCGCGGGGTGCGCTTGCCGATAACGCGTGCAACTGGTGTGCACCGCGCACCGCACGCGGGCTTTCTGATGTCGCTCGCCGCAGGAGGTTCCAGGGCATCACGGGGCACGCAGGTTTGCAGGCTAGTGGATCGGCGGGGGCGTGTAGATGTGGCATGGATGCTTCGTCGAACGGGCTGCCGTCCGTCCGGCTGCGCTGCGGACCGGCTGGTTTGCGGGGTGTGCGCGCCTATAGCGCAGGTGGCTGTGGCACGGCCGCTGGATCGAGCGCGATGCCGTGGGTGCGGCTGCACTGTGCATCGCTTGGTTTGCGGGGTGCGCGTGTCGATAACGCATGTGACCGAACTACGCAGGACTACGGGCTTGTTCGTCTGGCCCGACGCAGGAAAGGGGAGCGCCGTGTCAGAGCATCGGAAGATCACCTATACCGATGAATTGCTGGCGGATGGGTCCGTGCATCGGCGCTATGCCGATGGGCGTCAGGAGTGGCGGACTCGTGACGCGCAGGGGGTCGTGTCGTGGCGTGATGATCGAGGTGGCGCTGGGACCGATGAGGCGCTCGGACCGAAGATCGTGAAACGTGTGTACCGCAATGGATCCGTTGTGTACGGGCGGGAGGCGGGTTTCGGGCGCACGCTGTGGGGTGACGGAGTGCTGACGGTGAATCGATCCTCGTTCGGTGGTCGGCTCGGTGCGACTGTGGCCGCGGGCGCACTGCTGGGCGCGCTGGTTATGCCGCCGATTTCGCTGACCGCCGAGGAAGAGGAGGAACTGCGCCGACAGGCGGTTGCGCAATCGTCCGGTTCCAGTGAGGGGGGCGGCGATTACGGCGGCTGGGACGATGACGGCGGGGATGACGGCGGCGATTTCGGCTGAGGGGAACCATGTCTCGTTGGTGTGCTTTCCAGACGCCGGATGACCCGGCCGGTCAGGTGCGGGCGGTAGGTGGCGATCCGGTGTCGGTCATCGGTCGTCATGCGCTGGGGTTGCTCGAAGGTCCCGGTATCGCGGCGGGGCCCTTCACCGTCGGTGCGTTGACCGCGGTCGGTGAGGTCACGCTGTTCAATGCCGCCCCGCTGCGTGCCCGACTCGGCGCGGACGTATCACCGGACTGCGCCGACGGCGAACTGCTACTGCACTGCTACGCCCGTTTCGGACTCGACGGAATCGCCACCGCGGACGGCATGTTCGCACTGGCCATCGCCGACGGTACCGATCTGGTGTTGATCCGCGACCACGTCGGCACCCGCACGCTCTTTCACGCGCGCGCAGGCCATGGCTGGGCCGCATCCACCTCGCTGCGTGCACTGCACCGCTGGCCCGCACTGCGCACCGGACTGCACCTACCCGCGGTTCGGTCATTCCTCACCTTCGCCTACCTGCCGGGCCGCGAGACGCTGCTGCGCGATATCAGCGAGGTCCTGCCCGGCCGCTGCGTTCGCCTGCACGACGACGGCTCGATGACCGAGGAAACCTACTGGGAGCCCATCGAAATCGAGGATGCGCGCTCGGCCGCCGACCACGCGCTGGCACTGCGCGAACTGCTCGAGGACGCGGTCGCCCGGCGCCTGCCCGCGGGCGAACCGGTCGGGGTGCTGCTCTCCGGCGGTATCGACAGCAGTTTGGTCACTGCGCTCGCCGCCAAACTGCACGATCAGCGCGTGCGGTCGTATTCCATCAGCTTCGGCGGCGCCACACCGAACGAGCTCGCCTACTCCGGTCTCGTTGCCACGCACTGCAATACCGAACATCGAATACTCACCGTGCCCGGTGCGACGGTCGCATCGCGACTGGCGGAGACGGTATCGCTGCTGGACTGCCCGGTCGGCGATCCGCTTACCGTACCGAATCTGATGCTCGCCGAAGCCGTTGCCGCGGACGGTATTCGGGTGGTGCTCAATGGTGAGGGCGGCGACCCGGTCTTCGGCGGTCCCAAGAACCTGCCGATGCTGATCTTCGAATTGTCCCGCGACGATCCGGCTCCCGACGCCAGGGCCTCGGCCTATCTGGACAGCTACCGCAAGTGCTACAGCGACCTGCCGGTGCTACTGAGCCCCGACGTGCTGACCGCACTCACCGATGCGCCACCGCTGACCGAGCTGATCGCCCCATACCTGCGCCAGGGTCGAATGACCGGCCTGCTCAACCAGTTGCTGCATACGAATCTGCGCACCAAGGGCGCACATCACATCCTGACCAAGGTCGAACGACTGACCGCCGCAAGCGGTTTGGAGGGACGTGCGCCGCTGTTCGACCGCGCCGTTATCGACCACGCCTTCCGCGTGCCCGGTCGGTACAAGCTGGCCGGTACCAGCGAGAAGTGGATTCTCAAGCAGGCTGTGCGAGACCTACTTCCGGCCACCATCGTGGACCGTCCGAAGAGCGGTATGCGAGTGCCGGTGCAGCAGTGGCTCTCCGGACCGCTGCGCGAACTCGGCCACGACCTGTTGCTCGGCTCGTCGGCCCGGGCGCGTGGCCTGTTCCGCGAGGACACCATCCGCTCGTGGCTGCGCGGTGACGGCGCGCTGCTGCCGCGACAGGGCGGCAAGTTGTGGCTGGTGCTGTCGTTGGAGCTGTGGTTGCGGTCCTTCGACGTTGGGCCGTGACCCGCATTCGTCCGTTGGAGTAGCACCGAGGAGCCGCATGTCCGATCCGCGAATCAAGTACCGCGCAGACGATGAGAACGAAATCCACGACCTCGCCGAATTCCAGGATGCGGGACGCAATGTCGTCACGCCCGTCGCGCAATTTCCGGCCGAGGTCGCCGCGGTGGTCGTCCGAGCGTTCGCCCAGATAGTCCGCAATGCCAAGGCAAGTCGTGCCGCCACCGCCCCCGACGCGGATGGCATCGTCCGGTCCCAGACCTTCGAAGAGGGCGACGTCTATATGATCGAAACCCCCTTCGACGGCTTCTTCGCCGACCGCTACCTCATGGATTTCTACAATGCCGAGGAACGCGGCATCTGCTCGCGCATGCATTTGCACACCGGCCTGCGTTTCGTCCGGATGATGACCGGCCCCGACACCCACATCCGGGTCAGCAGCCTCTCGCCGTTCCGGGTGACCGATGTCGTCGGCGTTACGCCTTTCGTGCCGAGCGAATTCGAGGACGAACTACCGGATACGCCGCCCGGCCTGTACCGCACCAGATACAACCTGATCGTCCCGCCATGCTCCTTCGTCGATATGCAGATTCCGCGTGGTGTCAGCCACCAGTTCAATGCGATCGGTCCACATGCGGTCATCGATTCGGTGCATCCGGAAGAGTCCATCGAGGTTTTCCGCGAACAGATGTCCGGCTTCAAGATGATGGCCCAAACCGTTTTCCTGGCAGAAGAATTGCCGGATGCCGCCACGTGCACATCGCACACCTGGCCCGACGCGGATGCCATCGGATAATTCGATTGCGATCGCGCGCGGGCGTTCTTACGGTGGATACAACGAATTCGAGGTCGCCATGCGCCTGTAGCTCAGTTGGTAGAGCTCCGTCCTTTTAAGTCGGTTGTCGTGGGTTCGATCCCTACCGGGCGCACTGCGGAAAGACAACCAGACGAGCGTCTGGGATCGCCTGCTGAGCGAATCGAGGTGTAAGCCTTGGGGATCGTGCCCTCGTCTTTCCGCGGCACCACGGAAAGACATGCGGACCGGCGTCCGTCACCGTCTTGAAAACGGATGGTCCCATACGAATGGGGTCACATCTCGGTTACGCACTCCTTGAATGCGTACCTTGGGCCGACCGGTTCAGGGTGACATCTGGGCGCAGGTACGGGCGTCGATGCGGGTCCATCTCCCAGTCAGCGGTCTGCGGCGGGGACCGGATGAGCCGGTTTACCTGTCGCCGCTCGAAACGGCGCGGGTGAACCGGCCACAGAATCCCGCTGTTCGAAGTGGCTCAGCCACCGGTGCGGCTGATCCGCGAGATCGTGCTCGGTTCAAGCTGCCGGTGCGCCGCTGGTGTCCCGGAGTGAGGCCGATAGTGCGCGCGCCTCATGCTCCGTCATCCGCGGGGTGTCGTACGGTAAAGCGTTGACCCAACGCTGAGTCAGCCGCGCGATCCGCTCGCCGTACCGCTGCGCGGTGATCAGGTCGCCGCGCGACCCGGCGTGCTCGGCCTCCTGGTCGGCGTGGCTCTGGCTCATCAACCCCAGCCACGAGCCCAGCCGGTTCACATCGTCGCGGGAGCCACCACTCCAGTTATTGCCTGGCATGTCGCCCACACCGACCCACTGCATGCCCAATTGTGCGCCGAAGACTGCCAATTGCTGCAGAACCGACAGCTTGTCGCCACTCTGCGAGGCGGACATAGTGAACCCTCCGCCCAGCTTGTCCTTCCACGCCTGCGTCGTGAATGGTGTGAACGCCGCCTCCATGAACGCCTTGAACACCGCCGACACGCTGCCCATCAGAGTAGGGCAGCCCATGACGATCGCGTCGGAGCGGTCGAGCAGCGCCAGCACCTCTGGGTCACGCCAACGGCCCGCGTTGACGTCCTCCGCCCGGAGCTCGACCAGATGCACCCGAGCGCCCGGCACCAGCCGCGCCCCGTCGGCGAGGTGCTCGGCCAGGACTCGGGTGTGCCCGTGCACTGAGTGATAGACCACGGTCACCGTGACCGTCGGCGCGTTATGTTCACCGTCGACGTCGTTGACTGTCATGTGTTTCCCTGCTTTCGGTCGTGCAGTGTTGCTGCCTGCCTATCCATCACAACCCGCGTATGGCACGGCATCAACGCCGTATCTCGGCTTGCAGCGATCGGTATCACCGATTGATCGTGCTACCTTGGCCCCGTGGACAGGATTGAACTGGAGGCATTCGTAGCGGTCGCGGAAGAACTCCACTTCGGCCGTGCCGCCACCCGCCTGCATCGTGGGCAGCCCACCGTCAGCGACGCCGTCAGGCGGCTGGAGAGAACCGTGGGCGGGCGGCTGTTCCACCGCACCAGCCGCCAGGTGGCACTGACCGATCTCGGTGCGGCGCTGCTGCCCGACGCCCACGCCGCCCTGGCGCAGCTGCGCCGTTTCCAGCAGCGTGGCCGCTCCTTGGCAGCCGGAGACCAGGCACGCACCACTCTTGTCGTCGGTCATGCCGAATACACCGACCACGAGCTGCTGTTGCGCTGCCTGCCACAACTGCGCGACCGTTGCCCCGATGTGACGATCGTGCCGGAGGCGATGTCGACCACAGCTCAGCTCACCGCCCTGCGGGCAGCGACGATCGGGCTGGGCATCGGCTGGGCAACCGGTGGCGACGTCATCGGAGTACGCGCGAGAGTGCTCTCCACCGAGAGGTTCATGGCGCTCGTACCCGCTGATCACCCCCTCGCCGGGCGTACTGAGCTGAATGCGTCCGAGCTGTCGAGCACCGGCCTGCTCACCTGGCCGCACCAGATCAACAGCGGCCTGTGCGACCGCCTGCTGTCCGCCTTCCACATCAGTGGAGCCGATCTGCAGATCATCAGAACCGCCGACAGCGTGCACTCCATCGCCGCTCACGTCGCCGCTGGAACGGGCATCGGCATCACCATCGAATCTGCACTCGATCACCAGCCACCCGGCTTGCGCATCATCCCCCTCACCGGCCCATCGACCACCGCCGACCAAATTGTCCTCACTCCCGTCCAGCCATCGGACACCACCGCGGCACTGCTCGACCTGCTACTGGATGCTTCAGCGCAGTCGAGGCGGTGAGCGGAGCGGCGGTTGGCGCCCACGACATCCCAGCGACTGGCAGCACCAGCACCGACGAGGACTACTTCCAGACCGACCAGCCCCGCTGGTGAGGTGTAGGTGACGTTGGAGTGGAACACCCGTGCCTGCCCGCACCGCACGAAGCCCGCCCTACGAGGGCCGGCCCGGTCCTAGGGGGAAACGGCACCTCGCCGGGCGGGTCGAAGGGGTCGGTCACCGATGGGTGGGATGGGGATCGACACCTCGGCTTTCCGCCACAGCGCGCTCAGTCCGATGCGCGCATACCGTCGAGCGTCACGGTGAGCATCCGATCGGCGGCTTCGGGCATCGTTTCGCACGCGACCCCGATGCCATGGCCGAATCTGAGCAGATCGCGCGGCTCGATATCGCGACGGATCTGGCCGGCGTCCTGTGCCGCCTGCAGGAGTGCGCTCGCTGCATCGGTGATCAGGGTCCGGCACAGCTGGAAGGTCGGCGAGCCCTTGTCCATTCCGGCCTTCAGGGTGGTCGCGAGGCTGCGGTTGTCCATCACCCATTGCACCTGTTCGCGCAGCCACTGCTCGAAAGCCTCGGCAGCCGGACGGGTTTCGAGCAGGTCGTGGGCGCGGGCACTCAATTGTTCGATGCTGGAACGGTATACGGCCTCGACCAGTACCTCGCGGCTCGGAAAGTGCCGGTAGAGCGTGCCGATGCCGACACCGGCGCGGCGCGCGATCTCTTCCAGCGGCGCCTCGGGGCCTTGTTCGGCGAACGCCTCCTGAGCGGTCGTCACGATCCGCTCGTAGTTGCGCCGGGCGTCCGCGCGCATCGGCCGTCCGGTCGACGGTGCTGCCATATTCCCTCCAGTGGAAAACGGAAGGACCCTCCAGATAGAGTTGCGTAACTGGAGGAACCCTCCATATGATAGCTCCAGCCAAACCGGAGGCTACCTCCGCTTGAATCTCATGCGATGGAGCGTTCTTTGTCCACCACCCTCTCCGCGGATACCCGTGCGTCCGCCATCCCGACAGCCGGTCGGCTCCGCTCCGGCATCGTGCTGGTCACCCTGCTGACCTGCCAATTGATGATCATCCTCGACATCACGGTGATGAATGTGGCGTTGCCGCGCATCCGCACCGACCTGCACTTCACCGCGACGAACCTGTCCTGGGTGATGAATGCCTACACCCTGGTCTTCGGCGGGCTGCTGCTGCTCGGCGGCCGCGCCGGCGATCTGTTCGGCCGCCGCAACCTGTTCATCGCCGGTACGGCACTGTTCACCGTCGCCTCGCTGGCGGGCGGACTGGCGCCATCGGCGACCTGGCTGCTCATCGCCCGTGTCGTACAGGGCATCGGCGGTGCCATGGCGGGGCCGAGCACCCTCGCGCTGCTGACCACCACATTCAGCGAACCCAAGGCGAGGATGCGGGTACTCGCATTGTTCTCCGGCATGTCCAGTGCGGGTTTCGCGATCGGCCTCATAGTCGGCGGACTGCTGACCGAATGGCTGAGCTGGCGCTCCGCACTGTTCATCAATGTGCCCTTCGGCCTGGCCGTGGTGGTGCTCGCGCTGCGCTATCTGCCGATCGTCGAGCGTCAGCCCGCGCGCCTCGACCTGCCCGGTGCCGTGACCGCCACCGGCGGCGTCGCCGCGCTGGTCTACGGCTTCATCAGCGCCGCGTCACACGGCTGGGGCGATGCGGGAACGGTTATCTGGCTGGCGGTCGGCGCGGCATCGGTCGCCGCCTTCCTGACCATCGAGGCGCGAACGGCCCAGCCCCTGCTGCCATTGCGGCTGTTCCTCGACCGCAATCGCGCCGCGGCCTACGCCAATATGTTCCTCGGCCCGATGGCCGGTATGTCGATGTTCTTCTTCCTCACCCAATACCTGCAGGAAGTGCGCGGATTGTCCGCCCTGGCAACGGGTTTCGCCTTCATGCCGACCGCGCTGCTGATGTTCACCATGATCCGGCTGATCCCGCGGTTGCTGCCGCGCTTCGGTCCGAAACCGGTAACCGTGGTCGGCACGATATCGATGGCGGCCGGTCTGGCCCTGCTGACCCGGCTGACGGTCGACAGCGGCTACTTCCCACTGCTGTTCGTCGCCATGATCCTGATGGGATGCGGTATCGGCCTTGCCTTCTCACCGCTCAATGTGATCATCATGTCGAGCGTGCCCCCGGCCGAAGCCGGTGCCGCGGGCGGCGCACTGCAAACCCTCCAGCAGACCGGCGCCTCCCTCGGCCTCGCCATCCTGGTCACCATCTTCGGCACCGCCTCCCGCGATGCCGGAGGTTCGGCACAGCACGCCCTGGTCAGCGGCATTACCACCGCCTTCGCCGCAGCAGTGGGCATCGCCGCCTTGACCTTCGCAGTCGCCCTGACCTTCCGCAGCACCCGCCCCACAACCTGACCATCTAACGCAGCTGTGGCCCGACCCGAGTTACTTCGGGTCGGGCCACAGGTAGATCCGCAGGTTGCCTGCGCCGACGAATGATGGAGCGCGCGAAGGCGATTCGACTCATACATACGCCGCAGCGCTAGAGCCAGGTGTCCAGCGTTGTGGTGGTGAGGAAATGCTCCAGGTCGTGGCGCCAGGGGGCGGGGACGGTCTTTTCCGGTTCGATGGCCGTGTACTGCCCACGGTAGAACAACAGCGGCCTGCCGGAGCTGGTCGACTCCGACAGGGCCAGGACTCGGCCGATCACTATGTAGTGATCGCCGCCGTCGACGACGCTGTCCACCTTGCACTGGATGGTGGCCAGGGCGTCGTCCAGGAGCGGGAGCTCCAGTTCCGAGGTGTGCCAGCTGGTTTCGGCGAATTTATCGGGTTCGCGGGAACCGAAGCGGGCGCACAGCTGCTGCTGCTCTTCGGCCAGGACGTTCACGCAGAAGCGTCCGGACTCTTCGATGGCCGCCCAGGACCGGGAGGTCTTGGTCGGGCAGAACAGGACCAGGGGTGGGTCGAGGGACAGGGCGGCGAAGGATTGGCAGGCGAAGCCGATCGGGGCGCTGTCGGCATCGAAGGTGGTGATCACCGTGATACCGGTGCAGAACTGCCCAAGGACATTTCGGAACTGCCGTCCGTCGATTGCGGGGTATTCGTCGATTGTCATGGTCTTCCCGCCCGTATCGTCGCTCGCCCTGTCACTCATTACTGCTGCCGCTGTCCGACCGTGAAGTCGTGACCCCACAGGCTGACCGCGGTGGATTCCCTGGCGATCCAGTCGTCGTCATCGACTTCCAAACCTTCACAGCCGAATTCGACATCGAATCCGCCAGGTGTCTTCATATAGAACGACAGCATCTTGTCGTTGACGTGCCTGCCGAGCGTCGCCGACATCTTCACCTTCTTGCGCAGCGCGCGGTCCAGGCAGAGCCCGACATCGTCGGACCCCTCCACCTCGAGCATGAGGTGCACGATGCCGCTCGGGGTCGGCATGGGCAGGAAGGCCAGCGAGTGGTGCCGCGGATTGCAGCCGAAGAAGCGCAGCCAGGCCGGTTCGCCATCGGCCGGACGTCCGACCATCTGCGGTGGCAGCCGCATCGAGTCGCGCAAACGGAAGCCGAGCACGTCGCGGTAGAAGGTCAGCGCGGCCGCATCGTCCTTGGTGCTGAGCACCACATGGCCGAGTCCCTGTTCGCCCGTGACGAACCGGTGCCCGTACGGGCTGACCACGCGCCGATGCTCCAGTGCCGCACCGTGAAAGGCCTCCAGGGTGTTGCCGGAGGGATCCTCGAACGAAATCAGGTCGTAGACCCGGCGGTCGGCCTTCTCCTGCGCGGTGCCCTCCTTGAACGGCACCCCGGCCGCATCCAGCCGGTCCCGAATGTCTTGCAGATCAGCGGCATTGGCGGTTTCCCAGCCGGAGACCTGCAGCCGGTCCTTATCGCCGGGCACGATGACCAGGCGTGCCGGGAAGTCGTCCATGCGCAGGTACAGCGCCTCGGGATCGCCGCCCTTGCCCTCGACCATGCCGAGCACCTTGAGCCCGTATTCGCGCCAGGCCGCCATATCGGTGGCCTCGATGCGCAGATACGCCAGTGATCGAATGCTCATCACTTCTCCTTCACACCGGCAAGGAAGTCCATTGCCAGCCGGTTGAATTCATCGAACTTTTCCAGCTGGGCCCAGTGTCCGCAAGCACCGAATACGTGCAGCTGCACCCGTGGAATCATCTTCGTCGCGACCAGCGCGCCATCGAGCGGATTCACCCGATCCTCTCGGCCCCAGATCAGCAGCACCGGCTGACGCAGCCTATGGGCGTCGCGCCAGAGCATGCCCTGCTCGAAATCGGATCCGGCGAACGACTTTCCCATCGCCCTGGTCGCGGCCAGTGCCTCGGGTGTGCTCGCCGAAGCGAAACGCTCATCGATCAGCTCATCGGTGATCAGCGACTGATCGAAGACCATGATCCGCAGGAACGCCTCCAGGTTCTGCCTGGTCGGCTCGTAATTGAACTTCGCGAGCTGCTTGACGCCCTCGGTCGGGTCCGGCGCGAACAGGTTGAGGCTCAACCCACCCGGACCCATCAGCACCAATTTGCCCGCCCGATCCGGGTAGTCCAGCGCGAACCGCACCGCGGTACCGCCGCCGAGCGAATTGCCGAGCAGGTGCACACGTCCGGTGATATCCAGGGCATCGAGCAGATCCCGCAGTGCCGAGGCGCTGTGCACGAAGTACTGCGGATGATCGGTCGGCTTGTCCGAGCGTCCGAAGCCCGGCTGGTCCACGGCGAGTACGTGAAAGTTACGCGCCAGCTCCGGGATATTGCGGGCGAAGTTCGACCACGAGGAGGCACCGGGCCCGCCGCCGTGCAGCAGCACGATCGTCGGGCCATTGCCGACCCCGGCCTCGTGGTAGTGCAGGCGCAGATCGGGCCGCACCTGCGCGTACCGCGAGGTCGATTCGTAGGTGAGCTCGACTGTGGTGGTCACAGCTGCACCTCGCTGGCGCTCGGTTCCGCTGCGACCGATGGTGCTGTGTCTATGGTGCCCTCGCTGCGCTCGGTCACAGCTGCACCTCGCTGGCGCTCGGTTCCGCTGCGACCGATGGTGCTGTGTCTATGGTGCCCTCGCTGCGCTCGGTCACG